>JANYBF010000489.1 GCA_025360895.1 Verrucomicrobiota bacterium | reverse complement strand
GGCGAGGCACTGTATCGCCGCAGCCTCTATACCTTTTGGAAACGCACCGCGCCGCCGCCGTACCTAAGCACCTTTGATGCGCCATCGCGGGAGAAGTATTGCACCCGGCGCGAGCGCACGGACACGCCCCTGCAAGCCTTGGTGACAATGAACGACCCCGCCTATGTCGAAGCCGCGCGGCATTTGGGCGCGCGATTGCTCGAACACACCAACAATGCCGATGACCGCCTCGATTTTGGTTTTCGGTTGGTCACGGCCCGACAATCATCGGCGAGCGAGAAAGCCATCCTACGCGGAACGCTCAAAAAGTATCTCGCAAAATATCAAAGCGACCCGGAGGCGGCAAAAAAACTCATCTCCGTTGGCGAATCGCCGGTGGACGAGAAGTTGAATCCGTCGGAACTCGCCGCCTATACGATGGTCGCCAGCCTGTTGCTCAATCTGGATGAGACATTGAACAAGAACTGAGCCTGCTATGAACCCACAAGCCGAACACCTCCATCTGCTCAGCCGCCGCCACTTCTTCAAGTCCACCGGTCTGGCCGCCGGGCGCATCGCGCTGGGCGGATTGATGTTTCCGGAACTCCTGCGCGCCGCGACCAAAGACACGGTTCGCGCACATCCCGCGCTGCCCGAGCTGCCGCACTTTGCCCCCAAGGCCAAGCGGTTGATCTATCTCTTCATGAACGGCGGGCCATCGCAGATGGATTTGCTCGATTACAAACCGGGCCTCGAAAAGATCTACGACACCGATTTGCCGGACTCCATTCGACAAGGCCAGCGCCTGACCACGATGACGAGTGGGCAGACGCGTTTCCCCATCGCCCCATCGAAGTACGCGTTCAAGCAATACGGCCAGTCCGGCATCTGGTTCAGCGAACTACTGCAGCACACGGCCAAAATCGCGGACGAAATCGCCGTCATTAAATCCGTCCACACGGAGGCCATCAATCACGACCCGGCCGTCACTTACATCCAGACCGGCAATCAGATTCCTGGCAAACCCAGCTTGGGCTCGTGGCTTTCGTACGGCCTCGGCAGCGAATGTGACAACCTGCCCGCGTTTGTCGTCATGACGCCGAGCTGGTCCGCAAAGCGCGATGCGCAGGCGCTTTACCAACGCTTGTGGGAGGCGGGGTTTTTGCCGACCAAACACTCGGGCGTCTCATTGCGCGCGAAAGGCGATCCGGTGCTTTACCTCAACGACCCGCCCGGCGTGGACCGCGAAACGCGCCGCGACATGCTCGACGCGCTGGGAAAACTGAACACGACTTCCTACCAGCGGATCGGGGATCCCGAGATCAATACCCGGATTGCGCAATACGAAATGGCGTTCCGGATGCAATCGTCCGTGCCGGAGTTGACGAATATTTCGAGTGAATCGAAGGCCACGCTGGAGCTGTACGGCCCGGAAGTAACGACGCCCGGCACCTTCGCGCACAGTGCGTTGATGGCGCGACGGCTCGCCGAACGTGGCGTCCGCTGCATCGAACTTTTCCATCGCGAATGGGATCATCACGGCGACCTGCCCCGCGACCTGCCCTTGCAATGCCGCGACACGGATCAGGCCTGTTACGGCCTGATCACCGACCTGAAGAATCGTGGCATGTTGGACGATACGCTCGTGGTGTGGGGCGGCGAATTTGGTCGCACGGTTTATTGCCAGGGGAAGTTGACCAAGACCGACTACGGTCGCGACCACCATCCGCGCTGCTTCACCATGTGGATGGCCGGCGGCGGCATCAAAGGCGGCACCGTCTATGGTGAGACGGACGACTTCAGCTACAACGTCGTCAAAGACCCCGTGCATATCCGCGACATCAACGCCACCATCCTGCATTGTCTGGGCATCGACCACCGCCGGCTCACGTATAAATTCCAGGGACTTGATCAACGCCTGACCGGAGTCGAAGAGGCCAATCCGGTGCAGGGGATTCTGGCTTAGTCGAACAAAGAAGGGCGGCCTCTAAAGGCCTGGCATTCGGTCCGGTGAAAAAAAACTGGGGGCTGGTGCGAGCCAGCCCCCAGAAACCAAACCCAGTAGAGAAGAGCGTCAGGCTTTCGACCCAACACCGATTAGCGGATTCATGGAGGGACTTTCGTTCCTGCGCTGAGGCGGGAACGGTGAGAAATGCAACGCCGCCTCTTTGGGAGTTGAACATTGCATTTTCATGGCTCGTGGAAAAGCAGACGATATACCACCCGCGCCCGCCGTTGAATTTCTCCGCCGCTGGAAAATTTGTTGTCTCGTTCGCGGACAAGCTTGTCTCTGGGAATCGCGATTCTATTTTCGTGCACGCATTCGCGCGGAAAATTTCCCGGCACCGCCCCGGTCAGCGCCCGGGGAAATTTTCCAAATGCGGCACGGCGCCGAGGCGCGGATCCACCTCGAACACGACCGTCCCGCGTCGCACGGTGAATTGAGTTTTCCCGGCGAGCGCCGCCGCTTCCAAAGTTTCCCACGGCGTCAGATTCCAGCCCGCGAAAGTATGGCGGTAGAAATGCCATGACTCCCGGGTACCACGATACGGCCAGAGCGTCGCACTGATCGGTTTCTTGATGAGGTTCAGCAACTGATTCCAATCCCGATCCATCGTTAACAAATGTGGAATCGGTTTTCCCGCTTTCAACTTTTCCACCGTTCGCGGGTGTTCAACGGTCACCGCCAGTTCCAACACATCTTCCTCGGAATAGATCAGCAAGAATGGTGGTTTAACCATCGCCCGCAGCGGCGACTGATTGGTGAGCGCAACCACCGCATCGAAGAGGGAGGGGTTCGCGTTGGTCAGGCTGACCTGCACGCGGCGAAAGAAGAACAATTCATCCGTCGCCCCCGGCATGAAGATCAATGCTTTGACGGTGGCGTTGGATTGAAATCCGCCGAGTATCAACTGGGCGCAATTCGTTTGATTTAACCAAGCGACGGCCCCCCCAAGTGGCATCCGGCTCAAAGCCGCTGGCCAGGTCTCGGCGGCGGCGGTGACCATGAGGGTCAGCGAGAATCCGGCAATCAATAGAGTATTTTTCATCTTCAAAATGAGAGCTTCACCACGCGCTCTTGAATCTGCGCCAGCCAACGCTCGTAAAAACTCAGCAACCGCCAGATTTCCTGCAGTCGCACCAGCTGTTGGTTCCCCGATGCTTCCCATGTGGCGTTCATCGGCTCAAGCTCCCCGAGCAACGCGCCCCGCCGGGCCATGACGGTTTGCCGCAAGTTGCCGAGTTTTTCCACCCAATCCTGCCCGCGCTCGAACAGTTCAACCTGCAGTAGTGGTGAGGTGGCGCTGCTTTTCTCAACGAGCAGCGCATCCACCGCGCGAAATTCTTTGCCGATGGCGAAAAACAAGTCCATCAAATCTTCCGGCACCTGCGTGAGATCGGAGGGCTTCGCGCCCAGTTCCAATTCCAACAGGTGGCGCAATCGCTCGCGTGGCTCGCGCAGACATTGGTAAGCCGCATTAAGTTCGGCGTAGCGCGTATTGGCAGTGTGCTTGTCGGCGACGTTCGCTTGGTGGACCCGGTCGGGATGCATCTCCGCCGAAAGGGTGAAAAAAGTTTGCTTGAGGG
>JANYBF010000332.1 GCA_025360895.1 Verrucomicrobiota bacterium | reverse complement strand
GGGGTCAAACTCACCCGCCCCGGCGCGCAACAGTTGGAACTGGACCTCGAGGTGCTCGCGTGGGCGCAACCGGACTTTTACGACCTGCGCCTGCTGCGCGACGGCAATCAGTTGCCGTACATCCTCGAACGCACGTCCATCAGCCGGGCGCTGGCGCCTGCCGTTACCGCGACCAACGACGCGAAAGACCCAAAACTCAGCCGCTGGCTCATCAAACTGCCGCAAGCCAACCTGCCCCTCACACGCCTGAGTTGCGCCACTCGGACTCCATTGTTCCAGCGCGAAGTGACGCTCTACGAAGAAGTCGCCGATGAACGCGGTGAAAAATACCGGCGCAACCTCGGCTCGGCGACATGGGTGCAAACGCCCAATCGCCCGGCCAAGGAATTCGTCCTGACCTTTGGCAGCCCGCTGCAAACCGACACGCTGATTTTGGAAACGCACAACGGCGATAATCCGCCGATTGAACTGGATAAGTTCCAAGTCTTTTACACTGCCACCCGCGTCTTGTTCAAAGCGGAACCGGCGAATGAGCTTTTCCTCTACTACGGCAATCCGCGGGTCTCGTCGCCGCGCTACGACCTCAGTCTGGTCGCCGGCCAATTGCTCGCCGCAGACAAGACGCCGGCTTCACTGGCGGCCGGGGAGCAACTGAAGAAATCGTCATGGGCCGAGGGCCGGACGCCGGGCAAAGGCGGCGTGTTGTTCTGGGGAATTCTCGCGCTGGTGGTCGTGGCGCTGGTGGTCATTATTTCCCGGCTGCTTCCGAAGGCGGCCGCTTAACTCCTGGGACGGTCGAAATCCTTGCGAGTGTTTTCTGTCGATGTAATGAGAATAATGCGTAGACAACTCAAACGTCTGGTCCCTGTAAGCCGCGGCGACAACGCGTTAATAGCCGTCTTTCTCGCGGTGTTCGTGTGGTCGATTTTGTCTGCGCCCGCCGGCGACCTGGCGGAGGCGCTCCCGCTGAAATACGAAGTTCCAGCCTCATTGACCGGTACCATTTTCGACGCGACCGGTACGAACGTATTGTTCGAATTCAGGCGCACCGCGACCCGCGCCGGGACGAACCTCACTGTGCGGCGCGAATACACCGCTCCCGACGGCAAGCTGGCAGGGAGGGAAACCGTCATCTATCAAGGCGACCAACTCCTCACTTACACCCTGGACGAGTTGCAGACCGGCGCGAATGGCAGCGCTAAAATCCTACGCGAGCCATCCAACCCATCGTCGGGGAAAATTCAATTCAACTACCTCGTGCCGCGGGGCAAGTTGGAAACGGCCACCGATTCACTGCGGCCAGACACGCTGACCAGCGACATGGTTGGGCCGTTCCTTGCCGACCACTGGAGCGACTTGATAAACGGGCGAGAAGTCAAATGCCGCTACCTCGTGGTTCCGCGCATGGAAACCGTCGGGTTCACTTTTACCCGCACCGCTGAAACCAGCTGGCGGGGAAAGCCCGTGGTGGTGATTCGCATGGCGGCATCGAGTTGGGTCGTCGGCCTAAAAGTTGACCCGCTATTTTTTACCATTGAGCAGAACGGCCAACACCGGGTTTTGCAATATACCGGTCGCATCACACCGAAAATCAAAGCCAAAACCGGCTGGGAAGATCTGGACGCCGTGACCGTGTTCGACTGGAAGTGATCGGAAAGTTGCATCGCGCTCGCCCCGAACCCAAGCGCCAGCAACTCCGTGATGCTTCACCGCCCTTTGTCCGGCATGCCGGCGGTTCTGTTTTGCTTTGGCAACGGTTGACGCACGGGGGAAAAACGGCGAAGAGAATTTTCCCCGCCTGACTCCAATCCGAAAACCAAAACCGCACCACCGAAGGCCGCGAAGCGAACGAAGCTGGAAGGAGTTAGGGAAGCGCTGATTTAATCAATACTCAGGAAATTCGCCCCAGTTTCGACCATCGAAATCACCTTCCCTTGAAATCAAAATCGCTCCTGCGACATCCTAGGCGACATTTGAAAAGCTGAAGTTCAGGCAAAATTACCAACTCCGATTAAATCAGCGCTTCCTTAGGCTTTTCGTCGGGTGGCTTGTCCTGCCGGGGTGGTGTCCAACCAAAGGCCTTTCATCCTTGCTGCCTTTGCGGGCTTTTGTGAGTTCGGCTTCAAAATTCAGGTTCAACGCGTCCGCCCGAACCACCAGCGCCAGAGCCATTCGCTCCGGCCGGCGAGAAAAACCAGCGGCCCTTGCCACGTGGCCGAGAGTACAAGAATTTGCAGGCAGCGCGCCCAGGCCAGCCGGCGCGCGAACGTGGTGTCACAGCGGCGGGCGAGCATCTGTTTGGCTTCGGACCAGGCGACTTCATCGCGGCTCCAACGGGTCAGAGGTTCGACCGCCAACTCCGCAGACTCAAACGCCATGGACATGCCGTTGCCGGTCACGGGCGGGATCATGGTTATGGCATCGCCGACACAGAATTCTTCACGTTCACCAGCGCGATGCGAGCGCAACGACAAACCCGCCACGGCGCACAAAGATTTTTCGTCGAACTCCACCGCGCCGAGCCGCTGATGCAGCGGCGAACCCGGTTGGCCGCGCAAGCGCTCCCATCCTGCTCCGTCAGGACTTTTCGCGCCGCCGTCACGCCGGAAAAGGCCACACACGTTCACCGCATCACCGTTAATGCGGCACAAGCCGACGTAACCATTGGGCGCCACATGCATTTCCAGGTCCGCCGTCAGAGCCACGTTTCGTACGTGTGCCTTCAGCCCAAACCATCGCGCCCCATCCCCATCTCCCTGCGCTCGGCGGCCCATCGCGCGCACGACGCCTTCGGGAAATTCCTTGCCCAGCCACCGCTCGCCCGAGCGGAGTTCGCCGCCGAGTTTGCAAAACTCTTGCGCCAGCAATTCGTCCAGCACATGGCGTGACAAACAAAGCGCGGGGAAGGGTAAGGCTCGGGGCCGGGCGCTGCTCGTCGTGGAGAAAAATGCGGCGGTGCGGGCAACCACGGCGCCCGCGGCTGTCAGGCCAACGCCTAGACCCATCCGTTCGAGCGATGCGAGACCACGCCCACTGATGAATTCGCCGCACACCCGATGGTGTGGATAACGCCCGGCCTCCCAGAGCGTCACCGGCACGCCCCGTTGACGCAACCCGATGCCCAGCGTTAAGCCCGCCAGGCCCCCGCCAACGATGGTGACAGATTTGGTCATTTCATTTTTTACGTCGAGCGACAAAGAGATGGCTGAAGAGGCCGGCGCTCGATTCGGTCAGTTCCCAGTCGCGGCCGGCCGGCCAAAGCGTTGACAGTTCGCGCCCGGCAAACCCGGCCTCCACACTTAACTGCGCGTCGTAACGGGTGATGGAGTTGCAGCCGAGCATCCACAAGCGCCGACTCCAAAACAGCGGCCCCGCGCCCCGCCGTGGTTCAACGGCCACAAAGAGTTGCGCCCGATGGGAAATCGCGGAGAACAAGCGCGCCAACAGAGGCTCGTGTAGGTGATGCAAGAACAGGTTCGCAACCACGACTTCCGCCTCACTGCGTGGGTCCTCGGCCCAGACCAACGCGTCCGCCACGATTTCTTGGGTCGGCCAACCGAGCGCGGCAAAGCCGGCGAGGGTTTCCGCCGAAATGGTCTTTTGTTGATCCAGCAACGTCACGTTTACGTTCGCCCAACGCGAAGCGAGATTTTGCGCCACGCGCAAGAGAAAGTGACCGTCCCCCGCGCCCAACTCGGTGATGCGTTCGGGGGGGCGCCCGTTCACCGCTTTGTGCAATGCGCCCGCCAAACAAGTGTGATGGCGCATGATGGAGTTGATGCGTTGCAGGTCGCGGCGTGACCGTCGCGCGTTCTCGTCCTCCGGCGGCAGCGCGTCGAGCAGTTCCGGCTGAACAATCCGTTTCACACGCTGGTCACCTGAAGCAAGGCGCCGTGACAACTGAATCCCGCGCCGAAAGCGGACATCCACCAAAAACCATCCGACACTTTGTCTTGCAGCGCCGCCTTCAATACGAAAAAGACCGTGGGACTGCTGAGGTTGCCGAATTCGCGCAGCACGGCCGTACTGTGCCGGACCTCGGTTTCACTTAGGGCCATCGTCTCCCTCAGCGCGTTCAAGACATCCCGCCCCCCGGTGTGGAGGACCCAACCCGCGACGCGTTCGCGATCCACACCCGCCAACGCCAGTGTACTCGCCAGGAGTCGCGCGGCGTGGCCGGCGGCCATTTGCGGCACTTCGGGCCGGAGAATATTCCGCAACATGCCGCCGCGCTGTTCGAAGCGCAACACGTCACGCTCCGCCGGTGCGAGTTGCGACGCGGCGAATTTCCATTCGACATTGCGTCGCTGGGGCCTTGATTCCTTGGTCAGCACCGCAGCGCCCGCCCCATCGCCGAACAAACAAGCACTGACGAGCACTCCCGGGTCGTTATCGAGATAGAACGCCGCGCTGCAAATTTCAACGCAGACGGACAAAACCTTTTTTGCGCGTCCGGCCGCAAGGATGGCTTCCGCCGTGCGCAGGTTGGGCAAGGCGGCCCCGCATCCTTGGCCCACGAGATCCAGCGCGAAAACATCCGGTCGCAGCCCAAGTTTCTCGCTGACATAGCTGGTCAGACCCGGGCACAAGTAGCCGGTGCAGGTGCTGATCAGCACGGCATCAATTTCGCCGGCCGCACAGCCCGCGTCGGCCAGCGCATTGCCCGCCGCCGCGCTCGCCAGCGCCGGGGCGTGGCGGACGAAGCGGGCGTAGAGCACGTCCGGCGTCATTTCGAACGCTTCCGTGAGCGCATCCAATGCGAGATGACGTGTCGCGATACCGTTCTCGCCACAAAGCACCCATTCGAGGATGGCCCGGGAGCGCGAGGTGAGCCCCGCTTCCAGCGCGGTACCTTGCAGAGCTTCCCAACATTCGCGCTGCGCGAAGCGGCGGGGGGGCACGGCGGTGCCGAGTCCGATGATGAACATGCGTGAGGTTAGCGTGGGTTGTCCGACCGCGCCACCACTTCCCACGAGAAGAAAAGGTGCGGCAAACCGATTTTTGTTCCGTCGAGCCAGAGGAAAGAATCGCTTGGACGACGGAGCACTCGAACAACTCTTTGTGCGTGGGCAAACTGCAATTCGGCCCGCGCAATTGGCACGACTACCTCCGGGCGAAAGGCCAGTTGTTCACGCTTGCGGATGCAACGTGCGGCGTTAAAGTAGGTCAAGATGAAAGCCGCTGAGACTTACCCGACGCCGTTGAAAAGCGCGCCCCTTTGGCCGCTCTCTGTGGCGGCTTACCGCACTTTGGGCGAAGCGGGTCTGATCCCCAAGAACACCGAACTGCTCTACGGGTTCGTGTACAAGAAAATGTCAAAATCCCCCTACCACAGTTTCCTCGTCCAATTCCTGCACGACCTTCTGCTGCGCGCCGTCACCCCGGGATTGGTGATCCGCACCGAACAACCTGTCACTTGCGGCGACTCCGAGCCGGAACCTGATCTGGCGGTGGTGAAGGGCCGCATTGAAGACTTCCGCCAAGACCACCCGCACTCGGCCGAGTTGGTGATCGAGGTTTGCATCACCAGTCACGAATACGACCGCTCAAAACTTCCGGCCTACGCCACCGCTGGAGTGAAGGAATGTTGGCTGGTGCTCGGCCCAGAAAAACAAATCGAAGTCTATCGCCTGCCGGCGGATGGGCAATTTTCTGAACGCACCGTTCACGGCCCGAGCGGAAAGCTGGCCAGCGTCGTCATACCGTCATTTGCGGTGGATTTGCCCACGCTCTTCGCGAAGTAACGCCGTTCTCCATCACCCACCCAAGTAAGCACTCTTGACCTGCGGGTTCTGGCGGAGCGCGGCGGAGTGGTCCGACAAGATTATTTTCCCGGTTTCGAGCACGTAACCAAATTGGGAAATCTCCAGCGCCAGATTGGCGTTTTGTTCGACCAGCAAAATCGTGATGCCGTGCGTGCGGTTGATCTCGACGATTTTCTCAAAGATGGTTTTCACCAGCAACGGCGCGATGCCGAGGGACGGTTCGTCCAGCATCAGGAACTTCGGCCGGCTCATCAGGGCGCGGCCAATGGCCAACATCTGCTGTTCGCCGCCGGAGAGGGTGCCGGCGATCTGTTGCTCCCGTTCCTTGAGGCGCGGAAACGTGTGGAAAACCAGTTCCAGTTCGCGCCGGATGACAGCCTTGTCGTGCTGGAGATACGCGCCCATCATCAGGTTTTCGTGAACGGTGAGATTGGCAAAAACCATCCGGCCCTCCGGCACCTGGGACAGACCGAGGCGCACAATCTGATGCGCGGGCAGGCCGGCGAGGTTCTGGCCGGCGTAAAGAATCTCCCCGGACTGGGGTTTTACCAAACCGGAGATCGCCCGCAGGGTCGTGCTCTTGCCGGCACCGTTGCTGCCGATAAGCGTGACGATGCTGCCGGCTTTGACCGATAGCGAAATCCCATGCAGCGCGTTGATGGCGCCGTAGCTCACGGCCAGATTTTTGATTTCTAACATTTTTCTTGGTAGGAGACGACGTGAGGAGGCTCATTCATTTCCAGCGGGAAAGAAAGTTAGAGCCCCTTACGTCGTCTCCTACAGTTTAACGGGCCTCCGCGCCAAGATAGGCTTCAATCACTTTTGGGTTTGCCCGCAATTCTGCCGGCGTGCCTTCGGCAATCTTCACGCCGTAATCCAGCACGGCAACGCGCTCGCAGATGCCCATCACGACTTGCATGTCGTGCTCCACCAGGAGCACGGCGATTTGAAACTTGTCCTTGATGAAGCGGATGAGGCGCGTCAGTTCCAGCTTCTCCGTCGGGTTCATGCCAGCGGCGGGTTCGTCGAGGAGCAGAAGCTTTGGCTGCGTGGCGAGCGCGCGAACGATCTCCAATCGCCGTTGTTCGCCATACGGCAAGCTCCGGGCGTTGGCCGCTCGGAAGCGGCCCAGCTTGAAAATTTCCAGCAGCTCCATGACCTGTGTTTCGACGGCCTTTTCCCCGTCGCGAAAGCCGCGTCCGCGCCAGAGCGCATCGCGAATGCCGTGCGGTCGGTGAAGCTGCACGGCAGCTCGCACGTTGTCGAACACACTCATCGAGGCAAACAGCCGGATGTTCTGGAAGGTGCGGGCGATGCCGCGCCGGGTGAGCTGATGCGGCTTCAAATTGGCCGTCGGCTGGCCTTGGAAAAAAATCGTCCCGCCGGTGGGTTGGTAAACCCCGGTGATGAGATTGAACGCGGTGGTTTTGCCCGCACCATTCGGACCGATGAGACCGACGAGTTCGTGCGCCCCGATCTGCAAGTCCAACTCACAAACGGCCGTCAACCCGCCGAAGCGAATGGTGACTTTCTCAAGTTGGAGGAGCGACGCGTTCATGCTTTGCCGGCCGCCTTTCGTCCAAAAGTGAACAATCCCTGGGGGCGCGCAATCATGAGGACGATGATGAGCAGGGAGTAAATAATCATGCGGGAGTCGGCGAAGCCGCGTAGCACTTCGGGCAACAGCGTCAATAACACGGCGGCCACAATCACCCCGGCGGTCCGGCCCATGCCGCCAAGGATGACCATCACCACGATGTCGATGCTTTTCATGAAGTCGAAGCCGCCGGGCGACAAGAACTGTTTGTGGTGCGCGTAAAGTCCGCCCGCGATGCCGGCGAAGAAAGCACCGATGACAAACGCGGTGACTTTGTAGCGCACGGGATTGATGCCCATCGCGCCGGCCGCCACTTCATCGTCATGCACAGCGATGAAACCGCGCCCATAGGTGGAACTCACCAAGCAGCCGACGACGAACACGGTCAAGGCGGCAAAACTCCAGGCCCAGGCAAAAGTGGTCCAGTGCGGAATGCCAGTAAGTCCGGTCGCCGCACCGAAGGCTTCGGTGGTTTGGAAAAAAACCCGAATGATTTCGCCGAAGCCCAATGTGACAATGGCGAGATAATCACCCCGCAGCCGCAGCGTTGGCACCCCGACGGCCAAACCCGCCACCGCCGCCAGCAGACCGCCGAGCAGCAGGGCGACGAGGAATAACAGCGGCTGCGCCCACGGCGGCGAAATGGTTTGCAGTTCCAGCGTGAACTTGGCGGCCGTATAGCCGCCCACCGCCATGAACCCCGCATGACCAAGACTGAACTGGCCCGTGTGGCCGTTGATGAGATTGAGGCTGACCGCGAGGATGATGTTGATACCGATGTCTATGGCGATACCAAGATAGTAGCGGTTGAACTGGGCGGAGAAATAGGACACCGCCATCGCCGCAGCCACGGCGACCAGCAACCACCGTTTCGCGCCGGAGTTCATACCTTTTCCACCTGCGGTTTGCCCAGCAATCCGGAAGGCCGGAACAGCAGGATTAAAATCAAGATCGCGAACGCGATACCATCGCGGTAATTCGACAGGCCGGGGATGCCCCCGGCGAAGGTTTCCACGATGCCCAGGATCAATCCGCCCAAGGCCGCGCCCGGCAGATTGCCGATGCCGCCGACCACCGCGGCGACGAACGCCTTCAGGCCAGTTTGCACGCCCATGAGCGGCTCGATGCTGGAATAATTCATCGCGTAGAGAATGCCGCCCGCTGCGGCCAGCGCGGAGCCGAGACCGAACGTAAAGGAGATGATGCGATTGATGTTTACGCCCATGAGCACGGCGGCCTGCTCGTTAAAAGACACGGCGCGCATGGCGGTTCCCACCTTCGTCTTTTGTACGATGAACCGGAGTGCGATCAGCAAGATCAAAGTGGTCACGAGTACGATCACCTGGCTGGAGGCGATTACGAGTCCGCCGATATGCCAAGTCGTGGCGGGAATCAGGTCGGGAAATTTTCGTGGCGCCGCCCCAAACACGGCCGCGTGCTGGCAAGTGTATTCGATGAACAACGACACGCCGATGGCGGTAATGAGAACAGTAAGCTTGGGGCGATTGCGCAGCGGACGGTAGGCGAGAAATTCAATCAACATACCGATGAGGGCGCACACGACCATGGCCAGCACCAACACCAGCGCGCCCCCAAAATAGGATTGGGCAGGCAGAAACCGGTTCACCAGCGGGGCAAAATAATAACCGGCAAAGGCACCGAGCATGAAGACATCCCCGTGGGCGAAATTGATAAAACGCAGAACGCCATAGACCATGGTGTAGCCCAGCGCGATGAGCCCGTAGATCGCGCCGAGGGCGAGGCCATTGATGAGTTGCTGAAAAACTTCGGTCACTGCCGCGCCAGTCTGCAACGGTGCGGGACCGAAATCAATTGGCTAAGAGCCGGTTTGCAGAGTAGCAGCCGACGTCAGGAGGCTCTGACTGCTGGTAATAGCGGTCCACAACTACCAAGAGGTTTGAGCCTCCTGACGTCGGCTGCTACGACAGAAGTGCGAGTTTTCAAACCGGCCCCCAGGCGGCAGTTGCGCGGGCACGGCTTACGGTGCCACGGTCTCAAGGTATTTGTATTTCCCGTCCTTGACTTGAAGGATGACGGCGGCTTTGGAAGCGTCGCGGTGTTCATCAATGGTGATGTTGCCCGTGACAGCGGGGAAGTTCTTGGTGGCGGCGAGGGCATCCCGCACCTTGGGGCCATCTGTGGTGCCAGCGCGTTTGAGGGCCTCGGCCAGAACAATCACGGAATCATAGGCACACGCGGCGAGGGCGTCCGGCGTCTTGTCCTTCCAGCGCCGGCGATAGTTCTGGAGAAATTGTTTGCTTCGTTCACTGCCCACGTCGGGGTGATAATGCGTCGAGAAATATTGGCCCTCGACCGCGTCCTGTCCGATCTCGACTAGTTTTTCCGACTCCCAACCGTCACCACCCATAAACGGGACGGCCAGTCCAAGTTGTTTCGCTTGCACGCAAATCAATGCGGCGTCGGTGTAGTAACCGGGTACAAAGACCGCGTCAGGGTTGGCCGCCTTAATGGCCGTGAGTTGCGCTTTGAAATCCTTGTCGCCGCCGTTGTAATCCAATTCGACTGTAATGGTGCCGCCATTGGCAACAAATTTTTCTTTGAAAAATTTCGCCAGCCCCTTGCTGTAATCACTCTTCGCATCTGTAAATACGGCAACTTTTTTTGCGTTGAGCGTCTTCGTGGCGAAGTTCGCCATCACCGTGCCTTGGAACGGATCAATAAAACAGACACGGAAAATGTAATCGCCTACTTCCGTGACCTTCGGATTCGTGGACGACGGCGAGATCATGGGAATCTTGCTTTGCTGACAGATCGGCGCGGCTTCCAGCGAGCGGCTGGAGGCGACTTCACCAAGAATGGCGACCACGCCGTCGCGGGCGATGAGTTTGTTGACAACCGTGGCCGGTTCGCCGGGTTTCGACTGGGTGTCCTCCGTCAGCAGTTGTAGCTTCCGCCCCAACACGCCCCCGGCCGCGTTGATTTCCTCGATGGCCATTGTCGTACCTTCGTCGGACGAGGTGCCGAACGTCGCCTCCTTGCCGGTGAGCGACGCAAACTGGCCGACTTTGATCGGACCGGTGCTGTTGGGCGCTTCGCCCGCCGGTTTGTTACAGCCTGAGACGGCAATCGCCAGGAATGAAGTCATTGCGGCAGACCAAAGAATATTGTTCAGTCGTTTGTTCATAAATTGCTTTCGGTAATGTTTCAGGCTTGCCCGCCAACCCAAACCCGGATTCTGGGTCAAATCACACCAACACCCTAAGAGAATGCCCGCTGCGGTTCAATCCTCAAAGGCGGGTGGGCCGAAAGTTCTACCCACTAAAAGGGAAATAATTTGACGACGCTCCGGTTCTTACCTACCGTTCGGTAGGTTTATGGTTCTTCCGTCCGAAGTTTCCCAGACGCGGCAGCAAATCCTGCGAGCGGCATTGCGGCGTTTTGCCCATTGCGGCTATGCGGCCACGTCGGTGATGCAGATCGTCAGCGACGCGAAAGTGTCGAAGCCGGCGCTGTATTACTATTTCCCGGACAAGGCCGGGTTGTTTCAGGCGCTGGTGCATGAAGCGCATGACGAACGGTATCGCCTGCTCCGGGAGGCGGCCGCGCGGGGTCGGGATATCCGCGGGCAACTGGCCGGGATTCTCACCGTGTTGTTTGACTACTTTCAACAAAACCGCGAGTTGATGCGGATTTCTTTCGCCACCATGTTCGCCGCGCCCGGCGAAGTGCCACCCGAGCTTTGCCAGGGGGAACGGTGCGAGCGCAATTTTGAATTTGTCCACTCCCTGATCCGCAAGGCCCAAAGCGCCGGGGAACTGAACCCGCGCTTCGACAGCCGGGAAGTGGCGTTTGGCTTTCACGGTCTGTGTAATTTTTTCCTGATGTCGCATCTCGTGATGCCAGGGTGCCAGCCGGACCAAAAGACCGCCCAGCGCGTCGTGGATTTGTTCCTTAGCGGGGCGGCGGCAAAACCAAAAGTCAAACGCCGACAGCGGGCCACCAAGCAAATTTCTACGAAATAAAATCATGAAACGAAAAATTATTTTTGCCATTATTATCGTCGTGGCGGTCATCATAGGGCTGGCCAGCCCGAAGGCCCTGCAGTTCAAGAAGCTCATTGTCTTCAGCGCGGCGTATGTGCCGGCGCCCGAATCCGTTTCCTCTGCCGTGGCGCGCGAGGAGAAGTGGCAAGGTTTCATCAGCTCCATCGGCACGATTACCGCCGTTCAGGGGGTCACCATCACGCCGGATATTCCCGGCATTGTGCGGGAGATTGCTTTTGAGTCCGGCGCGGTCGTGGCCAAGGGCGACCTGCTGGTGCGTTTGGATATCTCGTCGGAAACCTCCCAACTGGCCGCGATTGAAGCGCAGGCCGAATTGGCCCGCTCCAATCTGGCCCGCGTGCGGAGCTTGCGCGCCGATGGCAGCGTTTCGCAGTCGGATCTCGAAACCGCCGAGGCCACCTTGAAGCAGTACGAAGCCAACGCTGACACCATTCGCTCCACGATTGAGAAAAAAACCATCCGCGCGCCGTTTGCCGGACGGCTTGGCATCCGCCAGGTCAACCTTGGCCAATACATTGACACGGGTAAACCGATTGTCTCTTTGCAATCCCTCGCGCCGGTATATGCAAATTTTTCCCTCCCCCAGCAGGAACTGGCCAAACTCAAAACCGGAATGCGCGTGCGGCTGGCCTCCGACACCTATCCCGATCACCGTTTCGAAGGCGTGTTGACGGCGATCAATCCGGACTTGGATGCGTTGACCCGCAGCGTGGGTTTGCAGGCCACCTTCGGGAACACAAATGAACTCCTGCGCCCCGGCATGTTTGCCCGCGTGGAAGTGCTGTTGCCCGAAGAACAAAAGGTGCTGGTGATCCCGGCCACTTCCGTGCTGAGCGCCCCGTTTGGCGATTCAGTGTATGTCATCGAAACCAAAGCAGCGAAAGCGGGCGCGGCACCGCAATTGGTCGTGCATCAGCAATTCATCCGCACCGGCAGTACGCGCGGCGATTTTGTCAGCGTGGAATCGGGCCTCAAACCGGGCGATCGGGTGGCGAGT
>JANYBF010000446.1 GCA_025360895.1 Verrucomicrobiota bacterium | reverse complement strand
CGCAGAAGTCCAGTCATTCTTTATCCCCAGCATCCCTGCCGGCATTCCATGCCCGTCGGTGAATCAGCCCTGCAAATCACCGCTATCACGACGGGCGATCGCCATTCCCAGATCCTCGAAAGGCAAAGCGATCCGCCTCGCGCCAGTTAACCCCAGGCGGCCAATTCGGCCCGCACCCGCTCCACCGGTAAACCAACGACGTTGCTGTAGGAGCCCGTGATTTCCTCAACGATCAATTCGCCGTGCTCCTGAATCGCGTACCCACCCGCCTTGTCGAGGGGATTAATCCGCGCTAAATAATCCCGCACCTGCGCCGCCGTCAACGCCCGAAACCGCACCGCCGTACCCACCGCAAAAATCCGTTCCCGCCGGGCCCGCCAATGGATCAAGCTCACCCCCGTCACCACCACATGCGTCCGCCCCTGCAACCGCGCCAACATCTGTTGCGCCCGCGCCAAGTTTGCCGGCTTACCGAAAACCTCACCCTCCAAGAACACTAACGTATCCGCCCCCAACACCAACGCCTCCGGAAACCGCTGCGCCACCAGCCGCGCCTTGCTATACGCATTCAACTGACACAACTCCTCCGGCGACCAATGCCCCGCCACACACTCCGTCGCCCCACTCGCCACCAGCTCAAACCCCGCCACAATTTCCCCCAACAACGCCCCCCGGCGCGGCGAAGCCGAAGCCAGAATCAGCGGCGGTAAATTCAAAACACCCACCCCCCAGCCTAACCGACCCCCCGCGCGAAAACAAACCTGCTTGTTTTTCCCCCGCGCCCGCCCGATCATCCCCCCAGCGACCGCGCCCATGAACACCTCCATCTGGAAACGCCTCAACACCACCCGAGTCATCCTCATCAGCCTCCTCCTCATCGCCAGCGGCCTCGCCTGGTGGATCGAACGCACCCGCTCCGAAGGCCAACACATCAGCGACCGCCTCGCCCGCTACAACAGCAGCCTCCAATGCCATTTTCTGGAAATGAACGACGCCCTGCGCGCCCTGCTGGCCGACCCCCGCAGCCGCCTCGACAAACAACGCCTCGAAATCGCCGAACGCAACCTCAAAGAACTCCTCGACGACCTCCTCAAAAAAGACGACACCAACCCCGACCCAAACCTCAGCCGCCCCCTGAAAACCCTCGGCGAATTCCTCCGGCAAACCCTCGACCCCTACCAAACCAAAATCCTTGACCTCCTAGCCAGCGACCCCCCCGCCGCCCGCGACTACTACACCAAAGCCCAACCCGAAATCACCCGCCAACGCCTCGACCTCCTCAAAGAACTCAACCGCCAAACCTACGACCTCAGCCAACAAGCCCTCAACCACGGCCAATACACCGCCGTCCTCGCCAGCGGCGGCATGCTCGGCGTCCTCGTGTGCGCCCTCCTCGTCATGCGCGCCCAAAGCAGCGCCGTCACCATCCCCTTGAACCAACTCGTCACCGCCATCGAACACATGCGCAACGGCGACTTCACACAACGCCTGAACCTTCCGCGGAAAGACGAATTCGGAATCCTCGCCGACGGATTAAACCGCCTCGCCGACGACCTCTCCCAACTCGTTAGCCAAGTCCACCACAGCGGCGTCGCCGTCAACATCACCGCCACCCAAATCGCCGCCAGCGCCAAAGAACAACAAACCACCACCACCCAAATCGCCGCCACCACCGCCGAGATCGGCGCCACCGCCCAACAAATCTCCGCCACCACCAAAGAACTCGACCAAACCATGAACGAAGTCGGCGAAGTCGCCCAAGACACCGCCGAACTCGCCGGCAGCGGCCAAACCGGCATCGCCCGCATGGAAACCACCATGCGCCGCATCATCGACGCCAGCAGCGCCATCACCAACAAACTCGCCATCCTCAGCGAAAAAACCGCCAACATCAACACCGTCGTCACCACCATCACCAAAGTCGCCGACCAAACCAACCTCCTCTCCTTGAACGCCGCCATCGAAGCCGAAAAAGCCGGTGAATACGGCCTCGGCTTCGCCGTCGTCGCCATGGAAATCCGGCGGCTAGCCGACCAAACCGCCGTCGCCACCTACGACATCGAAAAAATGGTCAAAGAAATGCAAAGCGCCGTCACCGCCGGCGTCATGGGCATGGACAAATTCAGCGAAGAAGTCCGGCGCGGCGACCAAGAAATCCGGCAAGTCAGCGGCCTCCTCGCCCAAATCATCCGCCAAGTCCAGACCCTCACCCCGCGCTTTGCCACCGTCAGCGAAGGCATGCACGCCCAAGCCACCGGCGCCGCCCAAATCAGCGAGACCCTCATCCAACTGAGCGCCGCCGCCCATCAAACCGCCGACTCCCTACGACAATCCACCCACGCCATCGCCACCCTGAACACCGCCGCGCGCGGCCTGCAAAGCGGCGTCGCCCGGTTCAAACTCGAACCCCACTGAGCCCACATGCTCCTCGTGCGCTTCCAACTCGGCCCCCACCGCTACGCCCTTGCCGCGCAGCACATCGTAGAAATCATCCCCTTGCTCGCCCTGAGCCCCCTGCCCCCTGCCCCGCGCGGCGTGGCCGGAACGTTCATCTATCACGGCCACGCCCTTGCCGCCCTCGACCTGTGCTCCCTGACCCTTGACCGCCCCGCGCTCGAACACCTGAGCACCCGCATCCTCATCATCCGCCACCAGCCACCCGTCGCCGCCCGCCGCGAGCCCAGCCCGGCCCGTGAAAGCCCGCCAGATTTTTACGCCGCGAGCGACCAGTTGATCGGCCTGATCGCCGAACGAGTCACCGGCACTTTCCGCCAGGACGAAAAAGACTTTGTGGCGGCCGGCTTGGAACCAGCAACCTCACCCTTTCTGGGCCCTACCCTGCTGGACGCCCAAGGCGTCATCCAACTCCTCGACCCGCAAAAACTTTTCACCGCGCGCGGCCCGCAACCAAGCTTCACCCACGAGTTGGAGATCAAAGATGCGCTCCATTGAAAACCTCCTCCGCCGCCACATCGGCCTCGACACCACCGCCATCGGCGCCACCCTAATCGAACGCACCGTCCGGCGACGCATGAAACAATGCGGCCTAAGCCAGCCCGGCACCTACCATCAGCGACTCACCACCGACCCCCACGAACTCGAACAACTCGTCGAAGCCATCGTCGTCACCGAAACTTGGTTCTTTCGCGACCACGAAACCTTCCACACCCTGGCCCGCCTGGCATGCCACGACCAGCCGCCCCCCCCCCCCACCGCCCCCCTGCGCCTCCTCAGCCTACCCTGCGCCTCCGGCGAAGAACCCTACTCCATCGCCATGGCCCTCCTGGATGCCGGCGCGGCAGACACCACCTTCCAGATAGATGCAATCGACATATCCATCCACGCCCTAGCCCGCGCCCAACAAGCCGAGTACGGGAAAAACTCCTTTCGCGGCAACCAACTCGACTACCGCGCCCGCCATTTTATCCCCAACCAAGACCGCTACACCCTGAGCCCTCGCGTCCGCCGCCCCGTCAAATTTGAACGCGGAAACATACTTGCCGCCGATTTTTTAGCTGGCAGCCCACCCTACGACTTCATCTTCTGCCGCAACCTACTCATCTATTTTGACCCCGCCGCACAACACCTCGCCCTGAGCAAACTCCATCAACACCTCGCCCCCGACGGAGTCCTCTTCGTCGGCCCGGCCGAATTGCCCCTAACCACCGCCCACGGCTTCGTCCACGCCGGCCTGCCAATGGCCTTCGCCTGCCGCAAGTCAGAGGACCGAAGACCGACAGCAGAAGTCAGAGGGCCGAAGACCGACCTCCGCCCTCCGATCTCCGCCCTCCGACCGCAGCGCCCGCCCAACTCGAAGACGCCCGGCAACACACCGCCGCCGGCCGCTACGCCGAAGCCGCCGCCCTCTGCGCCGCCCACCTCAACCACCACGGCCCCAGCGCTCAAGCCTACTACCTGCTAGGCCAGATCAAAGCCGCCCAAAACCAACCCGGCGCCATCGCCGACTATCGCAAAGCCCTCTACCTCGAGCCCAACCACCATGAAACCCTCATCCAACTCACCCGCGCCCTCGAACAATCCGGCGACCTAAAAGCCGCCCGCATCTACCAACGCCGCACCGAACGCGTCAGCAAACTCAGCGCGCCTCCCACCCCGCCCCAACCGTGAACCACCACCCGCCCAGCCCCGCCGCGACCATCGTAGCCCACCTCACCGTGACCCACCCCGGCGACCGTCCAAGCGAGCTGAGCGATTGCTGGAACCAAATCGGCGTCCACGGCAACCAAACCTGCCCCGAACTCCCGCGCCACACCCATTGCCACAACTGCCCCACCTACGCCGCCGCCGCCGCTCGATTACTCGACCGCCCCCTCCGCACCGAAGACCGCCGCGCCTGGACCGAACACTACGCCCAAGAGAAACACCTTGGCGCCCCCGCGAAAACCTCCGCCCTCCTCTTCCGCCTCGGCGCCGAATGGCTCGCCCTCCCTACCGCCGCGTTTCAAGAAATCGCCGAACGCCGCCCCCTCCACAGCCTACCCCATCGGCGAGCCGGCATCATCCTCGGCCTCATCAACATCCGGGGCGAACTCCTACTTTGCGCCTCCCTCGGCCGGTTACTCGGGCTGGAAACTGGACCCGTAGCCCCGCGAATGCGCGCCGAGTATGCCCGCCTCCTAGTGGCGGACTGGCAAGGCGAACGCTTCACCTTTCCCGTCGAAGAAGTCCACGGCGTCCACCGCTTTCAACAAACCGACCTCCACCCCCCACCCGCCACCCTCGCGCGCACCGGGTTTAACTGCACCCTCGGCGTGTTTCCGTGGCGCAACCGAGCCGTCGGCTATCTCGACCCCGACACCCTATTCACCGCCCTCAACCGCAACCTCACATGAACACGCGCCCCCCCGAAAACCCCCGCGACCTGTCCATGCAGGAGTTATTTCGCGTCGAAGCGGCCAACCAAACCGCCCTCCTCACCAGCGGCCTGCTCGCCCTCGAACGCGCGCCCGCCTCGCCCGCGCAGCTCGAATCCCTCATGCGCGCGGCCCACTCCCTCAAAGGCGCGGCCCGGATCGTCAATCTGCTCCCCGCCGTACACATCGCCCACGCGATGGAAGATTGCTTCGTCGCGGCCCAGCAAGGTCGGCTCCGCCTGGGTCAGGCGCAGACCGACGCGCTACTGCGCGGGGTGGACTGGCTTAGCGCGGTGGCGCAGCACGACGAAAATTCCATCGCCAGTTGGGAGGTCGTTCATGGCGCGAACTGTGAAGCGTGGTTGCAAACCCTCCGGACCCTTCTGACTACGCTGGATTTTCTGCCGCCGAGTTCACGGCCGCCTTCGCCCGCCAGCGGAACAACACTGGCCCCAGCCACCGAAAGCAAACCGGCCATCGCCGCCAAACCCGAGGATGGCGATCGCGTCTTGCATCTGACCGCCGAGAATCTTAATCGGCTGCTGGGGCTGGCCGGAGAGGCATTGGTCGAATCACGCTGGTTGCGGCCCTTCGCGGAATCCTTGCAACGGCTCAAACGGATGCAGACCGAACTGGAGCATACGCTCGATGGTTTGCGGCAGTCGTTTGATGAGGAACACCTTTCCGAGCCGACCCAGGAAAAGGTCACCGGGTTATTTCAGCAAGTCACCGAGGCACAGCACTATCTCCAGGCCCGCTTGCAAGAATTGGATTTGTATGACCGGCGGGCGGCCAACCTTTCCAACCGACTTTACCTCGAAGTATTGCGCACGCGCATGCGACCTTTTGGGGACGGCGTCCATCGCTTGCCGCGCATGGTGCGTGACCTCGCGCGCACCTTGGGCAAGCAAGCCCACCTTGAAATCATTGGCGAAAGCACCCAGGTAGATCGCGAAGTCCTGGCCCACCTGGAGGCCCCGCTCGCGCACCTCCTCCGCAACGCGGTCGATCATGGTTGCGAATTCCCCGAGGGCCGCCGGCACGCCGGCAAACCGCCCGAAGCCGTCATCAGCCTCGAAGCCCGGCACAGTGCCGGGATGTTACAGGTCATTGTGTCCGATGACGGAGCCGGCTTGGACCTCGAGCGCGTGCGCGCCGTGATCACCGAGCGTAAGCTGACCACCCCGGCGGTGGCCGAAAAACTAAGTGATGGCGAACTGATGCAATTCCTGTTTCTCCCCGGATTCACCATGAAAGAAACCGTCACCGAGATTTCCGGGCGCGGCGTGGGCCTGGATGCCGTACAAAACATGGTCCGGAACATGCGCGGCTCCGTGCGCGTAACCACCCACCCCGGCCACGGCATGCGGTTTCAACTCCAACTACCCCTCACTCTCTCCGTCCTGCGCACCCTGCTCGTTGAAATCAGCGGAGAACCCTACGCCTTTCCCCTCGCCCAAATCGCCAGCACCCGCAAACTCGGACGCCAACAAATCGAAACCCTCGAAGGCCGGCCCCACTTTCGCCAAGCCGACCAACACATTGGACTCCTCGCCGCCCATCAAATCTTCGAACGCCCCGCCGGCGTCATCTCCGGGACCGACCTCCCCATCGTCATCCTCGGCGAACGCAACCACCGCTACGGCTTGCTTGTGGACCGCTTCCTCGGCGAGCGCGAACTGGTGGTGCAACCCCTCGATCCGCGCCTCGGCAAAATCAAAGACATCAGCGCCGCCGCGTTACTCGAAGACGGCGCCCCCGTCCTCATCGTAGACGTGGACGACCTCCTCCGGTCCATCGAAAAACTCGTCCAGGCCGGCACCCTCGAAAAAGTCACCGCTCACGCCGAGCCCCCCGCCGAGCCGCCGCGCAAACACATCCTCATCGTCGAAGACTCCCTCACCGTCCGCGAACTCCAACGCAAACTCCTCGAAGCCGCCGGCTACACCACCGAAGTCGCCGTCGATGGTATGGATGGATGGAACGCCGTGCGCGCCGGCAACTTTAATTTGATCATCACCGACGTAGATATGCCCCGGCTCGACGGCATCGCCCTCGCCACTCGCATCAAACAAGACGCCCAACTCAAAACCCTGCCCGTCATGATCGTCACCTACAAAGACCGCGAAGCCGACCGGCTGCGCGGCTTGGAAGCCGGCGCCGACTATTATTTGACCAAAAGCAGCTACCACGACACCACCCTGCTCCAAGCCGTCGTGGATTTGATTGGCGAAGCCTGAACCAAGACCTCGTCCCCCAGACCAGACTTGAACTCATAAATGAGACTGCCTCCAGCGAAAGTTCCGTGTCCCCGCCGTAAGGCTTCGGCTTGGTAGGCGGGCGCGTCACCCCGGACGCACCGCCTGGGTGCTGGGAGACAGATTTCAAAAGGCAAACTCCGACACCCCCACCCAGTCCTTTGCCTTTTGTGCCGGTTCTTCCTGGGACTTCGGCCAGAGTCCCATCAAGACTTCATTCAGCTTGGACACGATGTCGCACGCCATTTCCGACTTGTAATATTCAACTCACTACTCGGTTCGCTTCTTCTCAATCTCGGTCTGTGGATTCACCATAACACCTTACAGCGGCTTCTTGTGCATCTGCTGGTGCGCGGCGGCGATGAAACCTTTGAACAGCGGATGTGGCTGGTGCGGTTTGCTCAAGAATTCCGGATGAAACTGGCTCGCCAAGAAGAAGGGATGACTAGGAAGTTCAATGACCTCCACCAGCTTCCCATCCGGTGAAGTGCCGCTGAACACAAAGCCGGCCTTCTCAAATTTCTCGCGGTAGGCGTTGTTAAACTCGTAGCGATGCCGGTGGCGCTCATTGACGACAAAGGAGCCATAGAGTTTCCCCGCCTGGGAACCCACGGTCAATTGACACGGCTGCGCGCCCAAACGCATGGTGCCGCCCTTCTTCGTCACCTTTCGCTGGGCATCGAGCAGCGCGATCACCGGATGCGGTGTGTCGGGATCAAACTCGGTGGAGTGCGCTTTTTCGAGCTTGAGCACGTTGCGGGCGAATTCGATGGTGGCGATTTGCATCCCAAGGCAAAGCCCAAGATACGGGATTTTGTTTTCGCGGGCAAACTGCGCGGCACGAATTTTCCCTTCGATGCCGCGCTCGCCGAAACCGCCCGGAACGCAGATGCCGCCCAACCCATCGAGGAGTTTTTCCCCGTCCTTCTTCTCTAATTCTTCAGCATCCACCTGCACGATTTCCACGCCACTATCGTTGCCGATGCCACCGTGAATGATCGCTTCATAGACGGATTTGTAGGCGTCTTGCAAGCCGATGTATTTACCGACGACGCCCACGCGAACGCGATGTTGTGGGGCGACGAGTTTGCGGATCATCTCCTGCCAGTGCGCCATTTTAGCGCCGGGAGCGTCGAGGTGCAACACGCGGCAGACCAGATCGTCGGCCCGCTCGCGTTGGAGGACAAGCGGCAGTTCGTAGATGGAGTGATCCACGTCCTTTTCTTCAATGACCGCTTCGACCGGCACGTTGCAGAACAGGGAAATCTTCTGGCGCAGCTCCTTGTCGAGTGGCTTCTCGCACCGGCAGGCGATGAGGTGCGGGGTGATGCCGATTTCGCGAAGCTTGGCGACGGATTGCTGGGTGGGTTTGGTCTTGAGTTCGCCCGCCGCCTTGATGAATGGCACATAGGTGACGTGAATAAAACAGGTGTTGCCGACGCCCGCTTCGAGCGCGAACTCGCGGATGGCTTCGAGAAACGGCAATCCCTCGATGTCACCAGTCGTGCCGCCGATCTCCGTGATGATCACGTCGGCCTTGGTCTCGGCGGCCAGGACATGGATGCGGCGCTTGATCTCGTCGGTGACGTGGGGAATGACCTGCACGGTTTTGCCGAGGTAAAAGCCTTCGCGCTCGTTGTTGAGCACGGTTTGATAAACCTGGCCACTGGTGAGGTTGTTCAGCCGGGTTAGCTTGACGCTGGTGAACCGCTCGTAATGGCCGAGGTCGAGGTCGGTCTCCGCGCCGTCGTCCAGCACATAGACTTCGCCATGCTGGAACGGGCTCATCGTGCCCGGGTCTACATTGAGATAGGGGTCGAACTTTTGCAACGCAACCTTGAGGCCGCGATTCTCGAGCAGGGTGCCGAGCGCGGCGGCCGTCAGGCCTTTGCCGAGCGAACTGACTACGCCACCGGTAACAAAAATGTATTTCATTTCAAATTTTTTGCCGTCATATTTTTGGCCCGCTCCAAGTAAGTTTCCTTTTCATAGGTTCGGGAGCGAGCGTAAATAGTTTTGCTATTAAAACGGCAATCGGTTGATGCAGTGCGTGTGCCGGATTGTTGCCTCGTTCGACAAATATACGAGCTTGAGAATTTAACCGAAAAATATCGCATTCCGTAAATTCAGGATAAATCAAGATTCGGTGTAAGTTGTGAACCAGTTCCAATTCGGGATAAAATGAGCCATACATAAAACGCCGCCATGCTGAATGTCGCTGAACGTTGCGCATCGCCGGCAACATCATTTCAAGAATCTCAAAATATATTGTCTGTTTTGGAGTCATGAATCCGTGTTCAGTCCGTGTTTGATCTGTGGCTGATGAGTTTTTCCACCCGCCCCACGTCCTCCGGCAAATCCACGCCCACGCTGTCGTAATCCACTTTCACGACCGCGATGCCGATGCCGTTTTCCAAAGCGCGCAACTGTTCCAGTTTCTCCGCGTTTTCGAGCGGCGAAACCGGATACCGCACCAGCCGCAACAAGGTTTCACGCCGGTAACCGTAAATGCCGAGGTGTTTCAAAAATGGAAACGCCGCCAACTGTTCGTTCGCCGAACGACTGGCGGCCTCGCGCAAATACGGAATCGTGCGTCGCGAAAAATATAGGGCGCGACCCGCCGCGTTGACAACGACTTTCACGACATTCGGGTTGTCATATTCATCCGCACCACGGATGGTTGTGGCGGCGGTGGACATCTCGTTATCGTTCAGGGCCAACGCGACCGCGTCAATCACGGTCGGGTCAATCAGCGGTTCATCCCCCTGGATATTTACCACGGCATCACACGCGCAGCGGGCAGCGACCTCGGCAATACGGTCCGAACCGCTGGGATGCTCCGGGCGGGTCATTTCCACCTGGCAGAAATTCTGAACCGCTTCCCAAATCCGCGTGTCGTCCGTCGCCACAATGACGTCGCTCAACGATTTTGCCTTCCGACATCGCTCAACGACGCGTTGAATGAGCGGCACGCCGCCGATCAGGGCGAGCGGTTTTCCCGGAAAGCGCGTCGAGGCAAACCGCGCGGGAATAATGCCGAGAACCTTCATGCTGTTGTTGCCGGTTGAATTTGACCAATGGGCGATCGCTTCCTGCACTGGTGATCATAGGAACGCCCGCCGGCTTAAGCCAGCAGGAATGCAAAAGGTAAATGATCGCCGCCGGGCTCATTGTCTGCTTGCCAGCATCGCCCAACGGGTGTTGAATCCGTCCGACGTAAATCATGAGCCCCACTTCCCCCCAACGAAACGGTCATGGCGGCGACCCTCGACCGCTGGTGTTTGCCGTGGATGACGAACCGATGCTGCTTGAGTTGGTTGCCATGGTGCTCGAACCACTCGGCTGCCGGGTGCAAACCTTTCGTGATCCGACAGCCGCCGTGCGCGCCTTCTCCCTCGCCCAACCCCGGCCGGAACTGATCATCACGGATTTCGCGATGCACGCGATGAATGGACTGGATCTGATCCGCGATTGCCGGCGCCTCCAACCCCACCAGAAAGTCCTGATGGTCAGCGGCACAGTGGATGAAACCATTTATTACGATTCGCCCTACAAACCGAATCAGTTCCTCTCCAAGCCGTATCCCGCCGCACAGCTCGCCGAAATCGTAATGGCGTTATTGGCGAAATAAGCCCGCGCCCCGCGCCGCACCAAAACGACTACGGGCTAACGTCACTCCCAACCACCACCGGATTTTGCTGGTTGGGCGGGCGTGGTTTGCGCTAATTTCAGTTCGTATGAAAAAACTCCTCCTGCGCATTGCCCTCGTCCTCGTGATTCTCGTCGTGGTTGCCGTCGTAGCGGTTGGTTTGTCACTCGACACGGCGATCAGGAAAGGCGTTGAGACGCTCGGGCCGAAGATTGCCAAGGTGGACGTGAAGCTCGCCGGAGTGAATCTCTCCCTGCTCTCCGGCAGCGGCAGCATCAAGGGTCTCGTCATCGGCAACCCGGAGGGCTACAAAACGGCGAGCGCGATCAGCGTCGGCAGCACGAGCGTAAGCGTCAGTCCGGGGTCGCTGTTATCGGACAAGATCGTTGTTAAATCCATCCGCGTCGAAGCTCCGGAAATCACATTTGAACTCGGCCCTGGCGGCAGCAACCTCCAGAAGATTCAGGCAAACCTGGCTGCCACCATGGGCACCGGCGGGAGCCCCAACCAACCGGTGGCAAGCGAGAAGCAGCCCGGCAAGAAACTTCAGGTGGACGAAGTTGTGATCACGGGCGGCAAAGTCACCTTGGGCGCCGCCATGCTGGGCGGAAAGATGGCCGAGGCGGTGTTACCGGAGATTCGCCTCAAGGATCTGGGTACTGGTCCCGATGGAATCACGGGGGCAGACCTCGGAAATCGCCTGCTGTCCGTGATCATGGATGGCGCGATCAAGGTGGGCGCGGATCAACTGACCAAAGCGGGCAAGGATGCCCTCAACAAAACCGCCAACGAAGCCATCGGCAACGCCACCAAAAGTCTCGACAACCTGCTCAACAAAAAGAAATAGTCGCCCGGCTCCGCGCGGCTATTCGTCTTCGTTAGTCTCGACGGAATCGGTGTGCGGCATGCACACCCCACGTTTGACTTCCGCCACAAAGCGCAACAATTCCCGCGCCCGGGCGCCGGTGAACTCCCCTTCTCCTTGGGCCACCGCCGCCCGTAGATTTTTCCCGCTGAGAAACAACGCGCGATAAAGTCGCTTCAGCTCCAACCGGTCCGCTGAACTGACACCCGCCCGGCGCAACCCAACGATATTCAGTCCGCACAAGGTGTTAACGTGATGCACGATGGTAAACGGTGGCAGGTCCTGACTGATGGCCGCCCCGCCTTGCATCATCGCCAGCGTGCCGACGCGCGTGAATTGATGCACCAGACAGTTGCCGCCCAGAAACGCTCGATCGCCCACCTGGGCATAACCGCCAAGCAACACACCATTCGCCAGGATGACATGATCCCCAAGCCGGCTGTTGTGCCCGACGTGACTGTTCGCCATGAGCATATTGTGCGAACCGATGAGGGTTTCCTCGTCGTTTTTGGTGGAACGATGCACGGTGACGTGCTCGCGGAAAACATTATCCGCCCCAATCCGCAGGCGCGTGGGTGTGCCGTCGTATTTGAAATCCTGCGGCGCATCGCCAATGACACAGCCGGCGTGAAAGCGGTTGCGGGCGCCAATCGTGGTCAACCCAGTGAGACAAACATGCGGCCCAATAATGCAATCCGCGCCTAGTTCCACGCCCTCGTCAATTACCGCACCCGGGCCAATCTGCACGGTGGTATCGAGTCTGGCTTTGGGATGAATGATGGCCGTCGGATGAATCATGCGCGGACAGCATACAAACTCACCAGCCGGATTCACGCGAAATTGTCGGGCCTTGGACGGTTTTTGTCCCAGGTCATCAGGCAGGCTGGCCGCTGTGAATAACTCAACATGGCCCAACGGCGCGAAGCGGGTTAAGGATACCGGGTGGCCGTGAGCAACTCACAAAATTTCAATCGCATCCTGCATGTGGACGGCGACAGCTTTTTCGCCAGTTGCGAAATCGCCTTGAATCCCAAATTGCAAGGCCGGGCCGTGTGGGTCGGCGGCGGTCGGCGCGGGGATGGCATCGTCATCGCCGC
Source organism: Verrucomicrobiota bacterium (assembly GCA_025360895.1). Classification (GTDB taxonomy): domain Bacteria; phylum Verrucomicrobiota; class Verrucomicrobiia; order Limisphaerales; family JADLHS01; genus JADLHS01. The sequence continues at coordinate 1,218 of JANYBF010000446.1, read as the reverse complement.
CAATCGGGCCGCGAAAAAGTTCGGCGTCACGACGGGGATGGCGTGCTTTGAGGCGGCACGCTTGTGTCCGCGCGGCGTATTGTGTCCGCCTCACTACCATGAATACCGCGAACTCTCCGACCGCATGTTCCGCGTACTGGAGCAGTATTCGCCCACGCTCGTGCCCACTTCGATTGATGAGGGGTTTTTGGATTTCACCACCATGGATCGCAACGTGTGGCGTCACACCACCGCGGCGAATTATGTGAAAGAGATCTGTGAACGCATCTGGCGCGAGGTCAAAATTCCCGTCTCCGCCGGCCTGGCGAATTCATCGCGGCTCGCCAAGCTCGCCACCGACGCGGCCAAGCCGGGCTTCCTCGAAATTTCGCCCGGGGCAGAAAAGGAATTTCTTAAAGACCGTTCCGTACGAGAATTGTCCGGTCTCGGAAAAAATCGGCAACGCTCGCTGGCCGCCCTCGGCGCGGTGACGTTTGGGCATGTAGCCCGGCTGCCGTCCATACTGCTGAAACAGAAATTCGGCATCTGGGGTCAGCAACTCTGGCTCTTCGCCAACGGCCGCTGGAGCGAGCCGTTGCTGCTGCAAGTCAAAGATCGCACCACCATTTCAAGCAACACCACACTCCCGTACGACGAGCCGGATTACCCGGCGGCGCTGACGTTCACGTTGAGCGAGGCCACGCGCTTGACTGGCCAGTTGCGGCGCGAACAATTGCAGTTGCGCGAACTGGCGTTGGCCGTTCGTTTCAATGATTTCAGCGAAGTGAGCGGCGGACATCGCTTCGCGCATCCGCAGTTTCAGAACTCCATTGTGAATGGCGTGTTGGAAAATCTCTTCCACGAAATCATGGGCGCGCAGGCCCGACCGGTTCGCCAGATCCGCATCGCTTTTTGGAACCTGACGCGGCTGGACACGCAGCCGACGCTTTGGGGCCGCACGAACGCCGAACGCTGGGGTGCGTTGGATGAAGCCACCCACCATTTGAACGAACAGTGGGGCAAACCCACCGTCATGACCGGCGCGCAACTTTCACTGCAACACCTCGATGGAATTCACAAAAACCCGAAAGCCAAGTGTCCGTTCGTACCGCAGCGCGAGATGGTGAAAAAACTCTGGGGCACGAACGCCGACCCGTTGGCGCACAAGGGCGATTCGGAAAAGCGGCTGGCGAAGGTCAGCAAACAAATCCAGTTCAATCACTGAATTCGGAGTTATCG
>JANYBF010000423.1 GCA_025360895.1 Verrucomicrobiota bacterium | reverse complement strand
CGGCCGTCGGCGCATTCGCCGACGATCTCGATTCCGTCCTCGGTGGCGAGCAGCCGGCGGATCAACTTACGAGCCAGCAATTCGTCATCAACGATGAGCGTTCGAATCTTCATGCTGGACCTCAAGCTGGGTGTTTTGGTTTTCGGCGGCGCAAAATGGAATGATGATCTGAACCGTCAACCCGCCGCCTTCGGCATTTTTGAGTTCCAGCCGCTGCTTCTCTCCATAAAGTTGTTGCAAACGGGCGCGGGTGTTCTTCAAACCCACCCCCGCCCCGCCGGTTGCGCCTTTGCCTATCGTCAGACCCGGGCCGCTGTCCGTCACCCGCAGGTGGAGCTTATCGTTGTCCCGATGGGTGTGAATGCAAATCATGCCGCGAGCCGAATATGGTGCGATGCCGTGGCGAATGGCATTTTCCACCAACGGTTGCAACAGCAGATTGGGCACGTACGCATCGAGCGTTTCCGGCGCGATGTCCAGTTTCGTCGCGAGCCGCTCGCCCAACCGGATCTGCTCCAGCTCCAGATAGCAGCGGTTGAATTCCAACTCCTTTCGCAGGGGCACTTCCTGAACGCCGTCGTCCTCCAATGTTATGCGAAGCAATTCACTCAGACGCGCCAGCATCCGGTTCGCGGCTTTGGGGTCTTCGTAATTGAGCGCGGCGATGCCGTTGAGGGTGTTAAACAGAAAGTGCGGATGCAATTGCATCTTCAACGATTGGAGCCGGGCCCGCACGAGATGCGCCTCCAACTCGGAGGCTCGTCGTCCCCGCTCCAGAAATTGATGATAATAATCCAACGCGTACCAGACGCTGATAATCGCCGCATACGTCAGCAGGTCTTCGTGAAAATGGTTGGCCAGGACGATTTCGAATAACCTGAGCCAGGAGAATCCTGTGTGCAGTACCTCCGCCTCAATCCTGGCGCCCGTGGTCAGGACGCAACAGTGCAGCAGGGAAAAGAGGGTGCCACTGGCGAGCTGGCCGAGGATCAGCCACCCGCCGCCGCCATTCGGATTAAGTTTTTGGCAAACCCGGAAAATAACCGGCGCGAACAGCCCCCACGCGTACCACTCCATGGCCTTCCACCAGAGACTTTTCCCCAATCGTATTTCCATGCCGTTGGCCAGTTGGCCAAACGTATCTTTGGTCGCGAAAAACAGCGCGAACAGGGTGGCGACACCGAGTATAATAAGGAACCGTCTCACGGTGTTTTTCGATAAGGGTGCCGTGGACGTCATGCTGCTTTGTTAGACTAAACCTAAGCCGGCTCCAAGCATATCCGCCCAACGATCAGCTTCATTACCCTCCGTCTTGCTTCTCAGTGACCGTTATTGCCCGTGCGCGCTCGGATATTTCACCGTTTGACTCATTTAACCAGGTCGTTGACTAGGCCGCTTCACACGCCATGCAAATTCTGCGAACCAAACCCGATGACGCTCCGAAGCTGACTGAGATCACTTTCACATCTAAGCGGCACGGGGGGTTATTTGACACACGAGATTCACACAATCGTTACACAACCGTGGTTGTCTCAGAATCTGTGTCGGGTTCTATTCAGCCTTGATGTTAAGAAGTTGCTTGATCGTTTTACTGGGATTCATTTCCGCACCCGCTTTGAGTCCAAAGCTTCTTGCGGCAGGCCAGGCAAAATATTTCGTGTTGGTTGTGTGGGATGGAATGCGGCCGGATTTTGTCTCCGCGGAACTGACGCCAACTTTGCACGCGTTACGCGAAAGCGGGGTTTGGTTCGCCAATCATCACAGCGTTTACCCCACTTCCACCGAGGTAAACGGTACCGTGCTCGCTACGGGGGTGTTTCCGCGACGGAATGGTGTTACGGCGAACAAGGAATATCGGCGTGAGATTGATCCGCTTAAGCAGTTCGGCACGGAGTCTTTATCAGCCGTGCGTCGTGGCGATGAACTCACCAGTGGAAAGTATTTGCGTGTTCCTACAGTAGCGGAATTGGTTCGCGCAAACGGAGGAGAGACGGCAGTGGCCGGGGCCAAGCCTGTTGCCCTGCTTCAGGACCGGCTACCCCGCCCCGACGCTTCAGGCAGTCTGGTCTGGTTCACCGCGGGTAACCGATGAACGGCTCACGAAACTTTACGCCGCCATCCGCCAACTCAAACCGTTGGAGCGTTCACTGATTCTGATGTCCCTGGACGGGTTGAGTTATCGCGAAATGGCGGTGGTGCTGGGTCTGTCGGAAAGCCATGTCGGCGTCAAACTTAACCGCATCAAAAATCAACTCACGCAAACCTTGAAAGGAAATGAAAATGAACTTCAATGAAATGCAGCATGCCTGGAATTCGCCGCGCAACAATCTGCCGGCCGAACCGCGACAAAAGTTGGCCCGGCAATTCACCCGCCAGATGATTCGTCGCCGTCGCTTCCAGTCCCTCTGGTTGATCAATACCTTCGTCTGGCTGACGGTCATCACCGTGCTGGCGATCCGAATGGTTGCGGTTGGCCAAACCACGCCGTCGCAGGAATGGGGATTGTTCCCGCTGTTGATCGGGCCGTGGGCATTTGCCTTCCATTTCTTGCGTCGGCCTCTCAAACCGGCCGAGCCAGTGGCGCGGGGTGAATTGTCGGTCGCTGATTCAATGCGCGCCGCGCTCGCGTCCAACCGGGCCAGCCAGCGGCATTTGAAGTTGGTTGGGGTGTTATTCGTCGTCATGATTCCGCTACTGGCTTTGGCGATGCAACAGTTGCACGCCGTCGGCAAAGTTTCCGCGCGTGAACTGACTTCCATGGCGGCGTTGTTTACTGGAGCGTTGTTGCTCAGTGGTGCCGGCATCGCGGCGCGCTACTTCGGACGCCTGTTGCCGCAACAAAAGCAGCTTCACGCTTTGCTGGCGGAAATGGTTGATGAAACCGCATGACCA
>JANYBF010000397.1 GCA_025360895.1 Verrucomicrobiota bacterium | reverse complement strand
GCAACACTTCAAAACGCGCCCGGCGCACGCCGCGATCGTCACGTTGCAGCGCACGAACGAGCGACTTTTGAATTTGAAAGGCGAGCAACATGTTCTTCCCGTTGGTGCGATTACCCGGAAAGGCGCCCGATTGGGCCCCTTCGCCGCGGGCATTGGTGGAAGCGGCGCCGGCCGGTGTCAGGCAATAGACCTCCGAACCGCGCGCCTCCGCGCGACCACCCTCGGTCGCGTTAAAGTGCAGGCTCACGAACAGGTCCGCCCCCGCCTGGCGGGCGAAGAACGGGCGATCGGCGCGTTCGACATAGTTGTCGCGCGAACGGGTGAGCACCACTTTGAAACCGGCTTGCTTTAGCTGATCACGCAGTTCGAGCGCCAGGCGCAACGTGTAATCCTTCTCCTGCCGACCCGGGAGTTCGTTACCAGGGTCCCGGCCACCGTGCCCAGGGTCGAGGCAGATGGTTTTAATTTTCCTACCGGACTCCGGTCGTCCCGGCGTGAGCAACGGCTGAAACGTGGCATCAACGTCAAGTTGTGAGAGATACAGTTCGCCAGCGCGGAACGCCAATGGATAGAGCAGCCAGACTTGCACACCGTTGACGCGGGCTTCCCGCGAATCCACGGTAAACTGCAAACGCGTCGTTGAATTCGTGAGCTGGAGGAATTCGTCGCGTTTAAGCCAGCGCCAATCCAAGCCTCGCCAGCGCGCCCATTCCGCAAGACGCACGTAGCCCGTATCGTGAATGCGGGCGGTCAACGGCTGTGCCCTCGTGCACGGGGAAACAGCGATAACCAGGCAAATTGCCAGCCACCGCGTGAACGGGAAAACACATTTCATGGCAGCGCAATCTGCCCGGCACGCCAGCCACCTTCAAGGTAAATGGCGAAATGACCGGCGCTTCGCGGCGCTCTGCCCGGGACACAAGCGCGGAGCAACTTTCAGCCGACAGAACGACAATACCACTCCAACGCGAGGTCTAATCCAGCGCGCACCTTGAGCCCGGGCGCATAGCCCAGCCGGTGCTGCGCTTTGCTGATATCCGCCAGTGAATGGCGCACATCACCGGCGCGAAAATCCTGGTACTGAGGCGACTGTTCCGGCAGGGAGGGGTCACGGCGACGCAATCCGTTTTGGAGCAGATGAAACAATTCGTTCAACGTTGTGCGCTCACCCACGGCGACATTGTATTGTTGGTTTATCGCATCCGCCTTCACGGTGGTGGCCGCGAGCAGGTTGGCCTGGATAACATTCGCCACGAAACAGAAATCCCGACTCGTCTCGCCGTCGCCGTTAATCTGCACGGGTTCGCGACGCAACAGAGCCGCGATCCATTTGGGAATCACGGCAGCATAAGCGCCATCGGGATCCTGGCGGGGGCCAAAGACGTTAAAATAGCGCAAGCCGATGGCCTCGCAGCCGTAAGCCTTGGCGTAGGTCTGGGCATAGACTTCGTTAATCAATTTTGTGGCCGCGTAAGGCGAAAGCGGCTGCCCGATCTTGTCTTCCACTTTTGGCAAGGTGGGAGCATCGCCATAGACCGCACTACTGGAGGCATAAACGAAGCGTTTTACGCGTGCATTACGCGCGGCATCAAGCATTGTAAGAAAACCGGTGACGTTCGCCTCGTGCGCCCCAAGGGGCTCCACCATCGAGCGGGGAACGGAACCCAGCGCCGCCTGGTGCAACACAAAATCCACCCCGGCAACCGCCAGACGACAGGCCGCTGCATCGCAAATGCTGCCTTCGATAAATCGGAATTTTTCCCATTGCGCCGGGGTGACCAACCCTTGCACCTGCTCCAGGTTTGCCCGTTTGCCAGTGGCGAAGTTGTCGAGACCGACAACGGATTGATCCAGCTTGAGCAAGGCTTCCAACAGGTTTGAGCCAATAAAACCACCGACGCCGGTGACGAGCCATTTCTTGGGCACGGCCGAAAGCTCGCCTTTCAGCTCGTCGAAGCGGGTCATGTCAGGCTTTCCACAATTTGCCCGGCGCGACCTTGCATCCCGCCATGGCGTTGCGCGTGTCCACGATGCCCGCCGCCCAGTCGGCGAGTTCCTGATAATTCACCGCCTTGTGCGCCGTCGAGATCAGGACCAGGTCGAAACTGGAAACCGTTTCCCGGTTCCACGCCACGGATTTCATGCCCGCCCAGTGGGGATGCTCGCGCGTGGGCCGGATGACCGGCACATGCGGATCGTAATAGGCCACCGCCGCCCCCTGTTGTTTGAGCAAATCAAGCAACTGATAACTCGGAGACTCGCGGTCGTCATCCACGTTGGCTTTGTAGGCCAGCCCCAAGATCAGCACGCGGCTGCCATTCACGGATTTTTGCCGGGTGTTTAACGCCTCCGCCACCCGATGCAGAACGAAAGTTGGCATGGCCGTGTTAACTTCGCCCGCCAATTCGATGAAGCGGGTATTTTGGCCGTACTCACGCGCCTTCCACGTCAGGTAAAATGGATCAATCGGAATGCAATGCCCGCCCAAACCCGGTCCCGGATAAAACGCCATGAAACCGAAGGGCTTGGTCTTGGCGGCGTTGATGACTTCCCACACGTCAATGTCCATCGCCCCATAAACCTGTTTGAGTTCGTTGACCAAGGCGATGTTGACGCTGCGGAAAATATTTTCGAGCAGCTTCGTCGCCTCGGCCGCGCGGCAGGAGGAAACCGGCACGAGGGTTTGAATCGCCTTTCCGTAAAGTGTCTTGGCCCGTTCAAGACAAGCCGGCGTAAAACCGCCGATCACCTTTGGAATTTTAGCCACCTTGCTGTCCGGATTGCCGGGGTCTTCGCGTTCAGGCGAAAACGCGAGGTGAAAATCCGTTCCCGCTTTGAGTCCCGATCCCTTTTCCAACACTTCGCGCAAATCGGTATCGGTCGTGCCCGGATACGTTGTGGATTCCAAAACCACCAGCGTTCCCTTTTGCAGATGGCCCGCGATGGCTTCGCCGGTCTTGATGATGTAGGAAATATCCGGTTCGCGATTCTTGTTCAACGGCGTCGGCAC
>JANYBF010000375.1 GCA_025360895.1 Verrucomicrobiota bacterium | reverse complement strand
CGAGCCGGGTCAGGAGACCGGCGCTCCAATCGCATCAGGCTTTCCGCCATCCAACGTTAAGAGCATTCGCCGCAGCAATGACTTTCTTGAAGTTTCCAACCGTCGTGGGTGGAAGATCGGAAAGCTTTTTCTTCGCCAAGTCCTCCATAATGCGTTTGGCAACCCGCCCCTTGTTGAAGTCAGGAATGCCAGCCGCCTTCAATGCTTCCTCAACTCTCTCAACAACTGAAAGCCCCGGCTTGGCAGCGAGCGTCAGTTTCTTGCCCGTTAGTTCTTTCGCGTAAGCTGACTGCGTCTGTGCGACATAGTAAGCTTCGTCAAACAGGTCTTCGAGTGCGCGGTTTCCAGCGGCACCAAGAATCTGTCCGACGCGAAGAACGAGCCGCTCTTTGAGAATCCAACTATGCACAAGCTGTTTGAAGGCATCGTCTCCCTCTTTATCCGAGTCGAGCAACACCGCCACGTTGAGTTCTTGGCCGTGAAGAATGGTCCCGACATACGCCACCTTGCTGGCCCCGCCAGCAGGTGTGACGACGAGTTGTTCGTCCAGACCTAGTTCGCCTGAATCTTTTAGTAGTGTTGAGATGGTTGTAAGGAACCAGTAGTCGGTCACGCCTTCCACCACCAAGTTGAACCGCCCCACAAACAGCGATTGGCTCCATGATAAACCAAGTGCGGCTTGAAGCGTAAACCGGGCGTCCTTATCTGCGGTCGCCCAATCCTTGTGAACCCGACTTCCTTCCGATGCATTCTCTTCACAAACGTAGATGTTATCGAGTCGGGCGAAATCAATCATGAAGGGCAGGTGAGTCGAGTAGATGAGTTGGTTTTTCTCGGCGTAAGCACTCATCCGCCTCAAGAGATCACGCTGTGCGGCTGCGTGCAGATGCAGTCCGGGTTCATCGAGAAGGATGACCGCATGGGCAAAGCTGCCTTGCGTCTCATACATGAATGTCATGTCGAACGAAAAGAACCACTGGAAACCCTTGGAGCGATCCTCCAAAGGAACGAGTGCCTTTTGGTCCGCGTCCTTAACGAAAGTCTCGAAGTGCTGGCCGTCAGCCTGAAACATGACTTCGTAACGCTTCTGCGACCATCGGTTGGCGATTTGATTCGTCAGCGTCTGGCTGGCGTCGTTCATGTCCATCATCCGCTGGCGTTTGTCTTCCTGATTACCCTTTTCAACTTCTTCGTCTAGGTTCAGTCCCGCCATCTCCATTATCAGCATGATGGTCTCGTCTTCGCTCTTGGTTTGCTTCCGCTGCTTCCGAGTCAAAACTTCATCAAGTTGAGCCGCGCCGCTGAAAATGCGGTAGTCGTCCATATAAACAAACACAGGCAGACGTTTCTGAAGTTCGTCCGCGACTTTCCGCCATGGCGTTGCCTGAATCTCCTTTACTGCTTCATCCATACGCTGCTGTTGTTCCTGGACGCGCTGATTGTCGTAGCCCTGCTGTACAAAGGAGGGGAATTGGCTCTTCAAACTCGCCGCCTTGGCAACAGCAACCTTGCTCCCGTCTCCACCTTCAACCTCTGCGATGTATTTGTTGAGCGCCGCTTGGTATTGCTGCTTGAAGTGCTCGCTGCACGGCGACTCAAGTTCTGAAAGGTTATCCTTGATGACACCAACCACCCACTTTACATCGTGGTCAACGGCTGGCGAACTTGGGAAGAAGTTGTAAATGTAGTCGCCATCATAGTTGCGCTGAACTGAAACCTCAGTGATTCCTTTGGCGCTGTCGTGGAGTGCCGCCAACGCTTGCGTCTCATCTGGTGAAAGTGCGAAATGGGCCGTCACGACAACCTGGTCGCCTGATTTCTCTTTGCGCCGCCCGGTCGGGAATTCTCTGTCGATTTCGTAGCCGACCTTGTGGAACGGGTTCAGTTTCCAGAGCGCCTTGAGCAAGGATGTCTTGCCGGATTCATTCTTGCCGACGATGACGGCAATGTCGTCCAGTTCGACCCAACCTGAGTCTCGGATAGAGCGGAAGTTTTCCACTCGGAACTTTGTCAGTTTCATTTGGTCTCCAAGTTCACGTTGTTTTCGCTTTCGGAGCGCCGGTCTCCGACCCGGCGCGTTGTTCGGATTCGCTTCGCGCCGGGTCGGGAGACCGGCGCTCCGGGGACTACGCCTTCGCCACCAGCTGCCGCAGCACATACAGCAAAATTCCGCCGTGCTGGTAGTAGTCAATCTCGATCGGCGTATCAATGCGGCAACGGACGCTGACCTCGTCCACGCTGCCATCCTGGCGCGTGATCTTGAGCGTCAGGTCTTGTTGCGGCTTGATGTTTTCGTCGAGGCCAACGATGTCATAGGTCTCGGTGCCGTCAAGCTTGAGGGTTTGCGCGGTCGTGCCATCCTTGAATTGCAACGGCAGCACGCCCATGCCGACGAGATTACTGCGATGAATGCGTTCGAAGCTCTGTGCGACGACGGCTTTCACACCAAGCAGGTTCGTGCCTTTCGCGGCCCAGTCACGGGATGAACCCGTGCCGTATTCCTGTCCGGCAATCACAATGAGCGGCGTGCCGGCTTTTTGGTAGGCGATGGACGCGTCGTAGATGGAAGTCTTCTGGCCATCCGGTCCGAGCGTGTTGCCGCCTTCCTCGCCGCCGAGCATGAGGTTCTTGATGCGCACGTTGGCGAACGTGCCGCGGGTCATGATCCGGTCGTTGCCGCGCCGCGAACCGTAACTGTTGAAGTCCACCGCTCCGACGCCGTTTTCCTGGAGGAACTTTCCAGCCGGCGAACTTTTCTTGATCGCACCGGCGGGCGAGATGTGATCGGTCGTCACGCTGTCGCCAAAAATGCCGAGCGCGCGGGCGCCGGTGATGGGCTGGACACTGCCGGGTGTCATCGAGAAGTTTTCGAAAAATGGCGGTTGTTGAATGTAGGTGGACTTGCGATCCCACTCGTACACGTTGCCAACACTCGATGGGATTTCATTCCACTTGGGATTCTGGGCGGCAAAGTCCTTGTAGAGCTTGCGAAAGACTTCTGGTTTGAGCGCGGATTCCATCGCCTCACGGACTTCCTGGAGCGTGGGCCAGAGGTCGGCGAGATAAACGGGTGCGCCGTCCTTGTCCGTGCCGAGCGGTTCGCAACTCATATCAATGTCCACGCGACCCGCCAAGGCGAAGGCAACCACGAGCGGTGGCGACATGAGGAAGTTGGCCTTGATGTTCTGATGCACCCGAGCTTCGAAGTTGCGGTTGCCGGACAACACGCTGGCCGCGACGAAATCGTTCTTCACGACGGCGTCTTCGATGTTCGCGTCGAGCGGGCCGGAGTTGCCGATGCACGTCGTGCAGCCGTAGCCGACGAGATTGAAGCGCAGTTTGTTGAGATACTTCTGCAAGTTCGTCTTTTTGAGATAATCCGTGACGACGCGGGAGCCCGGCGCGAGCGAGGCCTTTACCGCTGGATTCACCGTTAGTCCTTTTTCCACCGCCTTCTTCGCGAGCAAACCCGCCGCCAGCATCACGCTGGGATTTGACGTGTTCGTGCAACTCGTGATGGCCGCGATCAGAACCGAGCCGGTGCCGACCTTGACTTTTTTCTTGTTCGTCATCTCCAGCTTGACGGACCTGGAAATATCTTTGCGCGTCCTGCCAAAACCATTTTCCGTGACGGGCCGCTGGAACGCGCCGAGAAATTCGCGCCGCATGTCTGGCAACTCGATCCGATCCTGCGGACGTTTTGGCCCCGCCACGCTGGGCCTCACCGTGGCGAGATCGAGTTCGATGAGTTGGGAGTATTCGATTTCCCCGAGTTGCGGAATGCCCCACAAACCCTGCGCGCGGTAGTAGTTCTCGTAGAGCTTGCAATCGCCATTGCTGCGGCCCGTGGCGCGGAGATAATTCACGCACTCCTCGTCCATCGGGAAGAAACCCATCGTCGCGCCGTATTCGGGCGCCATGTTCGCAATGGTCGCACGATCCACCACGGGCAACGCCGTCGCGCCCGGTCCAAAGAATTCAACAAACTTGCCGACCACCTTCGCTTTACGCAGCAGTTGCGTGACGGTGAGCGCAAGGTCGGTAGCCGTAACACCTTCCTTGAGGGCGCCAGCGAGATGCACGCCGACGACGTCCGGCGTGAGGAAATAAACCGGTTGACCCAACATTCCTGCTTCCGCTTCGATGCCGCCGACGCCCCAGCCCACGATGCCGAGACCATTGATCATGGTCGTGTGCGAGTCCGTGCCGACGAGTGTATCCGGATAATAAACGCCGCCTGCACTCAGCACGCCCTTGGCGAGATATTCGAGGTTAACCTGATGCACGATGCCGATGCCGGGCGGGACGACCTTGAAGGTTTCAAACGCCTGCATGCCCCACTTGAGGAATTGATAGCGCTCGCGATTGCGGGTGAATTCCAGATCCAAGTTCTGCTGCATGGAATCACTGCCGCCCGCGAAGTCCACTTGCACCGAGTGATCCACCACGAGGTCCACGGGCACAAGGGGCTCAATGATCTTGGGATTCTTGCCGAGCTTGGCCACGGCACTACGCATCGCCGCGAGGTCCACGAGCAACGGCACGCCGGTGAAGTCCTGCAATACGATGCGCGCGACGACGAACGGGATTTCCTCCGTGCGTTCCTCGACTGGTTTCCAATTGGCGAGCGCGCGGACGGCGGCTTCGCTGACGCGTTTCCCGTCGCAATTGCGCAGCACCGACTCCAGCACGATGCGGATGGAGACCGGCAGTTTGGAGATCGGGCCGACCTCGGCTTTTTCCAGTGCGGGCAATGAGTAATAATTTCCTTCCCGGCCCGTGCCGAGATCGAATTGCTTCAGCGTATCAAACAAGTTGTGTGCGTTGCTCATAAAAATCCACGGGCGGGGGTTAACGCCCGAAAGGCGGAAAAGTGAAGATTACCAGCGCGTCCGTCAAGTGCGGGGAAAGACAGTGCGGGGAAAGGCAGGTTCAAACTCTAGGGACGATAAAGCTCTCCCCAATCTGTTTTAGTGCCAACCGCTCGGGTTCGCGCTGAAGTGCCGCCTGGATGCGTTCGACGGGTTCATTCATGGGTTCGTCGCTCAACCGAAATGTCTGATGATGCACGGGCACGATGTAACCCGCACCGGTGGCGTTGGCCATGTTCACGGCTTGCTCCGGTGTGCAGTGACTGCGAATCCAAGGTTGATACGCGCCGATGGGCATGATGGCGGCATCGAATGGCCCGCGGGAACGCAAGTCACCAAAAAGCGACGTATTCGCGGTATCACCACCAAACAAAATGGCCCGACCTTCGCGCCGGAGAATGTAGCCATTGTAACCGCGCGCAATTTTGTCAGTGGGCCAGCGCTTTCCCCAGTGGTTCACCTCAAACGCTTCGACGCGCAGCTCGCCCCGATCGGTCTTGAGTGTGAAGTTGTCGCCCCAACCAAGTTCAACGGGAGGTTTCACCTGGGTATTCGCCAGAAGGTCGGTCGTTTTTTTCGCCGCAGCGATGGCGGTTTTTCCGACAAAGGACTGGAGGGAAGGCAAGTCCAGATGATCCATGTGCGCGTGCGACAGCAACACGAGATCAATTGATGGAAGCTCATTCAAGCGCAACGCCGGGGCGATAAAACGCTTTGGCCCTGCCGTGCCAAACCCAAGCGAAACACCGCAGCGATCGCCGAGCGTGGGATCGGTGAGGATGCGAATGCCGTAGAAGTTAATGAGCACAGTCGCGTGGCCGATCCAGCAAATCGTCACGGCGTTATCCGACCACTGGGCGGGGTTGGGTTTAACCGGCGCGGACCGAGGGTGGCGCGTGGTATCGGCGATGATCATGCGGAGGACCCGGGCCGCACGACTTTGGGAAAGGCCAAGCCAAAGCCCGCCCGTGCCCACCGTTGCTGCCGCCGAATACGTGAGAAATTTCCGCCGATTAAACTTCACGCCGACAAGTTGGGTCACCTTGCCGGCGTGTCAAGCGACGGAATGAATCCACGCGCCAGCCCGCAACTGATCGGGCGGAAGTATCGAAAGATTTTTGGAAATGATTTACTTGCATCGGTGTTGGAAAATTCCGCCCGGCTGGCCAGGGGTATGGCGCTACGGGCAAAAGCTTTTCCCTCACGCGGCGAGACTGCTTGCGCAGCTTCTGAGTTCTCACCAATGTCCTTACCGCCTCGTCAACACTCTCTTTCGTCGGTGCAGTTTGTGGTGTCGCCTGAGCCGAAACTTGGCCGTAAGGTACCAGGTGGAACCGGCCAGGAGGAGCAAAAAGCCAATGCCGGAGGACGGTGGCGGCCACCGCACTTTCTTCATGGTGACAAACACCCAAATGACACCGGCCCACCAAATGTATGCCGATAGAAGGATTTGTAGTTTGAGGCGATTGCCAGTCTCCTTAACGGTTGATTCGGAATTGTCGCTCGTAACGGGCCGTGCGGCCGCATGTGCCATCGGTGCTCCACAGTGAGGACACGCCTTGGCAGGGCCGGAAACCGTGTTGCTGCACTCATGGCATTTAATCAGTGCCATTGGTTACGTTGGGACAGGTTGAACACCACAAAATCCAATTTAGCCATCGGTTCGGTTGCCATTCAGTGAGTGGCAACGATTCTCATTTATTGCCGCTGCCAGTCAACCAATGAATTTGTGGAGCCACGATTCACGCCGCCGCCAAGCCCGGTCCGCGATTGAAGCCGCGACGTCGGTGTGTTGGCGCATTTGGAAAACTTCACCTTGATGAAAGTTGGCGGGATCACTTGGTAACGGCCCACGCAAGACCGTCGGCGCCGGGGCCGGCATCAATGAGCTTCTTCACTTTCCAATTCTTCACGTCAATGACTGCGATCTGCCGGCTGGCATCACATGAAACATAGGCTTCCCCGCCATCAGGCCGCACGACCACTTCCTGTGGCGCCCGGGGCACGTCCATTGTGTGCATCACTTTCATCGTGGCGAAGTCAATCGCGGCCACCTTGTTCACGCTGACGAGCGCGACGATGAGCCAACGGCCATCCGGGGTGGGCGCGGTGCCGTAGCCGAGGCCGGGCAGTTCGATCCAGGTGCTGAGGCCGTTTGTTTTCGCATCAATGACGGCAAGCTGCGGTTTGGTTTGGTCGGAGGTGAAAACCCACCGGTCATCCACCGACAGCGCGATGCGTTGGGTGGTTTTGCAAACAGGAATGACGGCGAGAACTTTCTTCGCCTCCAGATCAAGCACCGAGACCGTGCCCGGCCCGACGTTTGCGGTAAAACCCCGGCGGCCATCGCGCGTGATGGCCAGCATGTGCGACTCGGGTTGACCAGTTGGAATTGTTGCGACGACTTGCAACGTACCCGGGTCAATCACAGTCACGGAGTTCTCGAGTTCGGTGGTAACGTAGAGTAAACCGTTCTTCGGCCCGATGACGGCGCAATGAGGACGCATGGGCTTGCCCAAATCCACCGTGCCGACTATCTGGCGCTTTTCTAAATCAATCACGCGCACCAACCGCCCGTCGGTACCGGGCTTGCCGACGCCGGAATTTCCAAAAATGGGAACGAACGCGCGCCGACCGTCGGGCGAGGCCACGACTTCGTGCCCCGTCACGCCGTCTTCCGGCACGGTGGCAATCATGCGACCCGCGACCGGATCAATGATGCCGACCGTCTGGTCGCCTTTGTTGGCGACAAGTAACATTCCGCGGGAGGTCGCTCCGCCGGTTTCAACGGCGTTCACCGCGGGCGAGCCGGTCAAACCAGCCAGCGCCACCCATAACAATAATGACAATAGTTTTTGTTTCATAGCGGACCGCATCATGAGGTGATTCGGATCACCTTGCAATCTCTCAAGTTTCCACGGGCCCCGACTTAATTACCGGGCAAAAAAAAATTGGATTGAACATTGTTGTCGGCGGGCAAGTCCATTATCCTCACGTCGCTTTGTTTTTTGGAACCATGAACGGCCAGTCTTGGAGTTTGCCAGGTGACACGACCAAATGCTTATGAAGAATGATTCGAATTCAGCCGGCGACGAAATTCAAACCGGCGACGCGGATTGGAAGAAGATCGTAGTGCGGTACCAAACACCTTCGATTGGGCGGGCGGTCTGGCAAATCGTCAACACCCTCGTGCCGTATGCAGCACTTTGGTATTTGATGTATCGCAGCCTTGCGGTGTCCTATTGGCTGGTGGTGCCGCTGGCGATTCTGGCCGGGGCGTTTATGGTGCGGGCGTTCATTATTTTCCATGACTGTGGCCATGGCTCCTTTTTTAAATCGCAACGCGCCAACCACATTTGGGGGGCCATCACCGGGGTTCTGACTTTTACGCCCTATTACCACTGGCGCTGGGAACATTCAATCCACCACTCAAGTTCCGGTGATCTGGACCGGCGCGGTACCGGCGATGTATGGACCTTGACCGTCCAGGAATATCTGGAATCGTCCCGCTGGCGGCGCTTTTCGTATCGGATGGTGCGTAACCCGTTTATTTTATTCGTAATCGCGCCGCTGTTTTTGTTTTTAATTTCGCAACGAATCCCCAATCCCAAGGCAAATTTGCGCGAGCGGCTTTCGGTGTATTGGACAAATCTTGCGCTGCTTGTAGTCGCCGGCGGACTGGTCTGGGCGTTCGGTTGGAAGGCGTATCTCGTGATCCAGCTGATTGTGTTGATGGTGGCCGGCTCTTCGGGCGTGTGGTTGTTTTACGTTCAACATCAGTTTGAAGGCGTTTATTGGGAGCGTGCCGAAAACTGGGATTACGCCACGGCGGCCTTGAAGGGCAGTTCGTTCTATAAATTACCCCGGTTGCTCCAATGGTTTTCCGGGAACATCGGTTTCCATCACATCCATCACCTCAGTTCGCGGATTCCGAATTATCATCTTCAGAAATGCCACGAAGCGGAGCCTTTGTTTCAGACGGTTAAGCCCATCACGCTCTTCGCCAGTTTCAAGTCCTTTACCTTCCGCCTCTGGGATGAACAACGCCGCAAGCTGGTTGGTTATGGCCATCTCCGGGCCATTCGCAAGCAACGGCGGGAGGCGATCCGGTCTTGAGCATCAAACCCGCGCGTCAACCCCACGCCGCCCCGGTTCCTTCGCCGAATCAAAACTATATGCATCATCAAAAACCCGGTGCCCGTGCGGAATACCGCCTGCAGGAATCCATCCGCATCAAGGACTCGGTCAGCCTCGCTGAGAAATTTCAAAAGTTGAAGTCATTGACCGTGAATTTGGAGTTTTTTGATTCCGAAGGGATCCACCGCAGCAGCCAGGTTAAATACACGGTAAACCTCGCCAACGCCAAGTCGGTCTTCTCCTTCGGCTGCCCAAACCACGAATGTGTCCGGGGTGATTTTGATCTGAGCAAAGAAATCGCCGATGCCGTGACTGCCCGCCGCAAGAGCGTGGTCGGTGAGATGACCTGCCAAGGCTGGCGTAATCGGACGACGATTGACACCATCCGCTGCCACAACATCCTCCGGTTCAAATTCAGCCTGACGTACTAAAAAAGCACCACTCAACGCCGAAGCGCGGAGTGGTGAAATTAAAAACGTTCCCGCCAGATCAGTGACAACCGCAGCCGTGACCACACGAGCCGGACTCCGTATCTTCGGGAGTGGGCAAGCGTCCGAGTTCCAGCGTCTTGGAAACCTGCGTCTGAATTGACTCTTGAAGGTTGTGCATGGCCTCTTGGGCATCAAGAAAACCGCGCGCCACCGGATTGCTCAGCATCGCCTCGCGCTGGCGCTCAAACTCCCCGATTTCCTCGCCACTCAACGGCAGCGATTTGTGCTGTTTCTCGTGCAACTCCTGGCCCCGGGCCATGAGCGATTCATATTGCAACCGTGATTTCTCGTCCGCCATGAACGCATCAATGTTCTTGCGGATAACACCCATGCCCGATTGGGCCAAAATGGTGGTGCAGAGTTCGCGGGTTTTTTCGGCAACGACTTTTTCTTCAGTTTGATTCAACATAATATTCCTACAAGTGAACGCACATCACGGCGTCCAGCACCCATTCAGTAAAACACATGCCCCAATCCAAGGCAAATAACTTTACACCGCCGGCATCTGCTGGGGCGGAAAGTCAGTTTCTCGCACCAAGAATTAGTTCCCCGCATCAACGCCCCATTTCAGTCAGATGTTGACTAGCCAATGACTGGGCAAAGGACACAACCAGTTGAGAATCCCAAGAGTGTTTCCCGTGACCTCCAGAAAGTCGAAACAACGCCGCCCTGCCCCAGCCCCACGCGACGGCTTGCGAACGCGGGTTCAAAAAGAAAGCTGCCTGTCCCAAGCGCTGGGTTCTGGCCGATGCCAGTCTTTACACCGCCCGCCTTCATCCTTAGTTTCCTGCATCGTTGAACTCG
This sequence comes from Verrucomicrobiota bacterium, assembly GCA_025360895.1. Lineage (GTDB taxonomy): Bacteria > Verrucomicrobiota > Verrucomicrobiia > Limisphaerales > JADLHS01 > JADLHS01. Next base: position 21,780 of record JANYBF010000375.1, on the reverse strand, counting down.
CGTTCCTGCATGACAAAACTATGAACTGGCTGTGCTTGCGCCCTTTTCCCTGGCTCGACACGAGGGCCGGGTTCGTTGCGAAAGTCCCGCCCGCCGGGGTGTTGCTCGATCTCGGCGCCTCGGATGGTGAAACCCTGGGTCACATTGCCCAACTCCGTCCCGACCTCCAGTTGCTGGCCGCCGACAAATTTGGCCAGCCGGACAAGTATCCCGCCGGCTGCCAATTTCGCCAAACGGATTTCGAGTTTGATCCCCTGCCCTGGCCAACGGCGACCGTGGACGCGATCACCTGCATGCACCTGGTGGAACACTTGCGGGACCTGAGTTTGCTGTTGCGGGAAATCACGCGTGTGTTGAAACCGGGCGCCCGCGTTTACTTTGAGACGCCGCATCCCAAAACGCTTACCCTGCCACGCCAGCGTAACTCGCCCCTGCCCTTTACGATGAATTTTTATGACGACCCGACGCACATTCAAATGGTGACGATGACCGCCTTGGCGCAGCAGGTGCAGGCGGCGGGGTTGCAGGTTGTGCGCGCAGGCACTTCACGCAACTGGCTGTTCGCCGCCGCCCACCCGCTCTTCGCCTGGCTTCCGCCCAGCCGGAAAAAATTTACCGCGCACGTTCACTGGCTGGGTTGGTCCGCCTGCCTCATCGCCTCCCGCCCGGCATGAAGCCCAAACTGCTTATCATCGAACTCTGGGGCTTGGGAGATCTGGTCATTGCCACGCCCTTCCTCCGCGCGGCCAGTGAGCGCTACACCGTGACCCTGCTGGCCAAACCCTACGCACTGGATTTGCAGGCCCGGCTGTGGCCGGAAGTCGAGGTCATTCCTTTCGTGGCGCCGTGGACGGCCTTTGAGGGAAAGTATCGGCTCTGGAATTGGCGCTGGCAGGAGATGCTCCGCCTCCGCCAGCAGATCGCCCTGCGTCGCTTCGACGCCGGCTTGTCCGCCCGTTGGGATCCGCGCGACCATTTTCTTCTCCGCGCCATGCGCGTCCGGACGCGATATGGGTTTCCCCGCCTGCACAGCCAGAAGCTGCTGACCCACCCACAAACCAAGCCCGCCCCGCGCGACCATCGCTACGAATACTGGCGCGTCCTGGCACGGGCGCTGGCTTTGACGCTTCCCCTGCGGGACGCCATCCCCATGCCCCAGTTGCGGGCCAACGGAACGGTGCTGATCCACAGCGGGGCGGGTCAACCCGTGCGTGTTTGGCCGCTCGACCGCCTCCGCCAGCTTGCCCTCTGGCTGCGCGAGAAAAAATATCGGGTCGTCGTCGCGTGCGACCCCGACCAGCGCGACTGGTGGCAGCACGCTGGCGAAACCGGAGTGATCACGCCGCGCACGGTAAACGAACTAGTGAGCCTGATTGACGAGGCCGGCGTGTTTATCGGCAACGACTCCGGTCCGGGCCATCTCGCGGCGTTCTGCGGCGTACCCACGTTCTCATTCTTTGGCCCGCAACTATTGGAGTGGTTTGCCCCCCTGCATCCCCAAGCCATCAGTCTCGAAGGTAAACCCTGTCCCTACAAGCCGTGTTCAGATTATTGTCGGTTTTCCCGGCCGCGCTGTCTCACCGAAATGTCCGAGACCGAGGCGTGGATTCATGTCGAACCGTTCGTCGCCCAACATCTCGGCCCACACCCATCGGCCGCTCAACAGTTGATCAATTCTTAAAAGACCCAACCCCCAGGCAGTCGCCCAAAGGTTCGGCGCGAAATTCAAAACTGGCCACTATAAGGCTGCCCCGCTCTGGCCGATCAGTTCTCCGCTGCACCGGCTACCAAACACACCCAGAAATCTTCCGGCAACCCGATCATTGCATCAGCTTCCTGAGCTCGGCCATTACTTTGCCGGCGACCACTTCTGCCGGCTCCGACGCATCCGCCGCGATCACATGCGGCGTGGGAAATTTCAACTGCCGCAAGGCAGCGGCCTGTTGTTGCATTTGGGTTTCGGATAATTCCTGTTTTCGTTGCCGCAAAACCGCCGGCGGCGCACTCAGGGTGATGACGATTTCGGGCTTGGGAAACCAACGGCTCAATCGGTCCAGCAGCCAGCGGGGTCCATAGTATCTCACCGAAACGGGATCCAGATCGTAATTGTAGAAATAGCGATCCACCAACACGAGATAGCCACGATTGCGCAGCGGACGTAACCGCCACCACCATGCCAATTGAGCTCGGATCAAGTTTCTAACCAACCGGGCAACGGAGAGAACGGCGGGAACCAGTCCGGCGGAAACGCCGGATTTCCGGGGTTGATTGCCGGGTTCGGGCAGCGGACAGGCAAAGGCCTGTCGCCAGCTCGGCACCCAGTGAAAATACCGCACTCCGGCTATTGACTCTTCCTGCCCTCCGAGGCCGGCGAGGTTTCGAGCGAGCGTGGTCTTCCCCGCGCCATCCAGACCGACCAGCACACAAAACTTACCTGGTCGCTGCGAAGTGTGCTGTTTGGACCGTCGGGTCCGTTCGAACACGTTCGCCATGAATTCGATAAATAATTGGCTGAAATCTTTTGGCGGTTCAACGTTGGTCGGAGTCGCCCTGCTATTCATGATTCCCGACTTTACGTGCGCGAAATATAACTTCCCGTGCCCGTCCTCCACGCAAACAAACGAACGCTCCGAATAACTTTCCTGCGCATGTAGCCGCAAGGCGAACCTCCAGTCGCGATCCTGAGCCACACGGTAAGCACTCACAAAGAGTCCGCCTTTGTAAAGTGTGCGCACTCGCTGCCACCGCCTCCGCCAACTCCCACGGTTTGGGGCCGCAGGGTATTCTCGTAGATCAAGGTTCTGCACCGGTCGCTTCGGGATTGGAAAAAGAAATTCAATCTTCCGCAACCGCTCAAAAACATCCGACGGCTGGGGATTGCTGCTGACGAACACGAGCGAAACCCCAGGACAATCAAAGATGCGATCCAAATAACGGCGGGTATCAAACCGAAAATTCTTAGCGACCTTGAAGCGGCCAGACAAAAGGGGTTGCAGGCGGAGAACCAGACTGAATCGCAACCAATGGCAGAAGTGCCGATCAAAAATTTCGTTTGACCCGGCCTGCATCCGCGCCAAAACATGACCGGCACGCCCGAAAGCTCCAACCAAAGATTTCTGGAGAAACCGGTTGTCGGCGCAGGTTGCGTACAGCACTCCGAGTTGCCGACGGTAGCGCTGGCTCAATTCGCCCCGCCAGATCGCCGCAACATATAGGATCACCGATTCATGCGCTGGATGCGGAATATAAAACTCTTCATATCGCAAACGCGTATCCAAAACTTCCCGGGCTGTGAGGACCGTGAAGAGCCGCCACCGAACATCGGTTTCAAAATCCACCCGCACAAAGCCTGACGCTGGATGCCAGAAAACATGGGAGTAATTCACGTAACGCGCCGAGTGAATCAGACGAAATCCAGTCTTCGCCGCTGCTTCCTGGAGACAGTGCTCGAACCGGCTCCGCGAGTATTCCGCAACGATCATGTCCAGATCGGTCGCCGAGTCGGCAGCATACAAATTGTCGTAGTTCCGTTGGATGCAATAACGAACCCCGTTCTGCTCGAGGTCAGCGAAGAAGATCGTCAAAAATTGGCGGCGAGGATTGATCATGCGCCGTTGATGAGCCGTTGATAGGTGTGTTTCAGCAATTCCGCCCGGGTGTCCCAACGAAACAGCTTGAGCGCGCGCGTGCGCGCTGCCCGCGCCAGCGCAAGTCGCCGCTCAGGCGAGGCTCGCAATTGCGTGATTGCGGCGGCCAGTCCGGCGACCGTGGCGACTCGATTGCCAACGGCGATTTTGCAGCCAGACTGCTCATCCACCATCTCCCCCGGGCCGCCCCAATCCAGGCAAATCACTGGCACGCTCCGCGCCATCGCTTCCAGCAACGCCGACCCGCCGCTGTCGCGCAAGGCTGGGAAAATCAGGGCGTGAGCTTGATTGTAAAATTCCGGTAACCGCTCGCGCGTCACTTGGCCGGAAAATTCCACCGTGCCCAACCGCACCAGGTCAGCCGCCATGCGCTTCCACCGTGCCAACGCGGTGCCGGTACCGACCACAGACAGTTTGACGCCGGACATTTCTGATTGGCGCAGCGCGTCAAATACCAGCGGCAGCGCGCGTGTGGCGACGCAGTTACCCACATACAACAAGCGGAAGGCGTCGGTGACGGGCCGACTCTGCGGTTCGGGGCACTGTTCATCTTCCGGCCGTAACGCGTTGGGGGGAACAATGACGCATTTGCGATGGACGAACGCGGGCAGAAAATTTAGCGTCGTGCGGTTCGAGACAAACAGCGCGCTGACGTTGGTGAGTGAGCTTCGGATCTGTGGGTGCCGCAGCCAGAGCTGGTTCACCAAGTGGCGGCTGAATTCTCCGAAACGGGCAAGGCCGAGATCACGCCCGAAACCTCGCGGGACGAATTCGCCCCCCGCCACGGGGCCCCAGACGGACGGAATCCCAAGACCGGCGGCGAGAAATGGCACACGGAAAGTGTGAAAGGTAGTCTGATGAACGATCTGAAATTTTTCACGGGCGTGAAGTTCGGCGGCAAGTTTCATCACGCGGGATTGCCAGCCAATTTTTCGCCCCCAACGTCCCGCTTGCGGTGGTGTGACAAAATGCGGTGTAATGCCGTGCCGCAAAGCCTGCTTCTCAACCGGGCCGCGCGCGTTGGGTGTCGTGATGAGATGAACGGAGTAATTCTTTGCCGCTTGTTCCGCCCAGCCCCAGCCCAGCCAGTGTTCCCCGCCCCCCTCCGGATTGCAGGCGTAGGCAATCATCAGAACCGCGGGCTTCATACGGGCTTGCGACCTATGACATGGATGTCCGAGCAAAGCGTCGGAAAGAAGCGCAGGAGGTAATCCGTCCCGATGGCCACGGCGCGCACAAAGGGCTGGGGGAGAAACGCCAGCGACTGACTGTCGCGACCGATAAAATTGCGACCATAGGTTGTCACTAGTTCAAATTGATTCCAACCCAGCAGTTGATGGAGTTCACCGACGATCGGCTCGCGCACATGGCCACGGAACACCGGGTCGCCATCGTGATACCACTCGGTGAGGGTTGACCAGATGTTGCGACCGAACGGGACGAAGAATCGTTTCCGAATGTTGGCGGCGTTCGGGGTGGCGAGGATGAGATGTCCGCCGGGTTTGAGGACACGAACGATCTCGCGGAACAGCGGTTTCGGGGAGTGATGCCAGTGTTCGAGACTGTGAAAACAGGTAATCACATCCACCGAAGCATCGGCCAGCGGCAGGGGCTTGGAGACAAAATCCATTTCTTCTACCCGCCCCCCCAGCCGCTCACAGAATCCCGTTATAAATCGCTGGGTGATGTCCCGCCGGTTCACATCCACCGCGCCGCCACCGGCGTAATCATCAATCAGCGTGACCTGCATTCCGAGCGCCGCCGCCACCGGGCCAACGGCTGACAGTCCGGGCCCCAGATCCACCAGGTGCTTTCCCTTCATCAAGCAGCCCAAGTCCGACACCATCTGGAGGTAAAATAACTGCCGCTCGTCCAAAGTGGCCGAGGCATCAAACATGTCTCCATAAATTACGGCGACGCGATCGTGGAAAGCTTTGTTGCAGATTGCGGGCTCAAATGTGGGCAGGTTCACAATTTAAATTAAATGGCTTTGGTTGCGAATCCCGTCCGCGGCGGCTTTGCCGTCCAACAGCGCGTCTTCCATCCCGCCATAATTCCAACCGCCCCAACGGCCGCCGGTGGAAACGTCGTTCGACGCCAAGTAATCCAGAATTTGATTGCGGCAGGGTTCGTAGTTCGAATCAAAAATAACGTACGCGTGCGGGATGTCACACAGCTCCATGAACAGGATTTCGTCCGCTTCGGATAGGACGCGCGCGCGTTTCAAATCGGTGAGGACACGTTGGCGGAGTTGTTCCGGATGCTTGAGTAATTCAATGGCGTCGCCGCCGGAAAGTTCGACGTAGTAACTGCGGCAACCCTTTGGTGCGGAGGCCGCGTGGACGGCGGAGTAAGAGCCGGCGCGGTAGAAGACGAATTCCGGTTCGGGGAAATAGATCCAGTGATAATTACTGGCGATGTCGCCTTTGCCGCGCACGCCGATGTCGAAATAATGAACCGTCGTCGCGCGGAGCTTGGCGGCGGCGGCGCGAATTTCAGCCGGCGCATCGCTGAGAATGCCAACGAAATTCTTCAACGACATCGTGTTGACGAGGTGGTTAAATCGGATCGGCTCCCCCGTGGTGAGCGTCGCGGTTCGTTCACCAAGACTGACACTTTTGATCAGGGTTTCGTAACGCGGGGGGACGGGGAGGGCGTTCGCCAGCGCCTTGGGCAGGGAACTGATCCCACCGTTGCGCGGATAAACAAACTTGGCATTGTAGCCGAGGGATTCGCGCGAGAAACCGAACGCGCCCTTGACCACGTCTTCGAGCGAAGGCCGGGGGATGAAACGGTCCGCGTACGTGGCGGAAATCTCATCCAGCTTCACGCCCATCAACTTTTCGTTGTACGGCACCATGAAATGTTTACAGATGCCTTCGCCAAAAAGTCGCTCAACACTTTCGCGAAAATTTTGAGCCGGCGCGGTCGGAGCCGTCAACCCAAAGTCTCCCGGGTGCCGCGCTTTCAGCAGGCCGAGCAGACATTCCATGCCGACGTCATGCGGCAGGCCAAAAGTGTTGGCTTGAAATGGATACGGGGTGTAAACGTCGCGCAGATGGACGACGGCCTTACGTTCGTGTTCCACCAACTGGTCGGGGAGGATCTTATTGACCAAAGCCTTTATGCCGGCATCGCGCAGATGCAGCCAGTGCCCGGTGCCGTCACAGAGAAAGCCATTGTGCCGGTTACGGGTGCGAACGATGCCGCCGGGTTCATTCTCCTTTTCCACCAGGACATAGTCCTGACCGAGATGGTAGGCACAGGAGAGCCCGGTAAGACCGGCGCCGATAATGAGATGGGGCGGTGGTTGCATGAAAGTCAGGACTTGGGCGTGCATTTAAAAACCAACCCGCGCAAGCGCTCGTACGCCCGGGCGGGCACGAGGGCTTTGGCTGCTTGTTTGCCGAAATAAAGCAGGCGGGGTGGTGGTTCTCCTCTGAGGATTTTTTGGAATTGCAGCTCGGTGAGGTGACGATTGACGGGAACCGTTTCCAACGCGGTCTGATCGGGATGGTGGTTGAACCCCCAACGCATCGTGCGAATCACCTCCACGCCAAATCCCAAGGCAACTTCACGAAGGTGTTCGCTCAAGAAGCCACCGGGGGCCGCGAAAGCCAAAGGTTGCTGACCCGTAAGTCGCGTGAGAATGTCGCGTGAGCGTTGAAATTGGTCCCGCATCTTTTCGTCCGTTGCCCGATCAAGCCGGACATGCTCATGGCCGTGAAATCCGATCGCTTGGCCAGCTTCCGCCATTTCGCTCACCTGTGCATCAGCTAGATAGCCCGGACGGTTCAATTTTGCCGTGGGCACAAAAAAAACTCCGCGCAATCCGAGTTCCTTTAAGACTGGAAAGACGATTTCGTAGTGATCCACGGTACCGTCGTCAAAGGTCAGGAGAAATCTGGCTTCACTTGGGACGGGGATGGTTCGACTTGTCACCAGATCCCGGACCGGCATTTCCCGGCCGCCCGCTTGCAGCGTCGCCTTGACTTGGGCCACGAACCCATCACGGGTAACGGCATAAAAATCCCGGTCGCGATTCTTTTCAGCACCGCGAATTTGATGATAGGTGAGGACAAGGATCACGGCTTTTCTGCGACAAAGGAGACACCCCGGGCCGCCAGATCCAATTCCGAGTAACGACTGAAGCAGGGGTGGACCCGAATACGTTTCAGTTCGGCGCGGTCAGCCTCACTTGCGGCTGTAAGTTTGAATTCGCGCAGGCGAAAACCGGCTTGGGCCAAAGTTTCCTGGTAATCAGGGCCTTTGAGACGGTTGAAACTCATGAGGGAGGAGTTAATCCATTTTTCCCAGGTTTCTGGAGAGTAGCGCAGATGCTCGTATTGTCCTGGCCGCACATTAGGACTTCGGAATTGGCCGACAAAGTGAATCGTGGCGTGGAAGAGCCCGCCCGGCTTCAGGCAGGCGTAGAGTTCCCGAAAGATGGCCACCTGCACTGGTTTGGGGATGTGTTGCAGGACTTGGGTGCAAATCACGATGTCATACTGCCCGGGACGCTTTGGCAGTAAATCATGGTACGGCGCATGATATTCCATCCCCAACGGTGCGAGCAACGCGGCCACACCCGTCACACTGGGATCACACGCTTCGGGCAGGCGTTTCACAAATTCGCGCCCCGCCCACTGCGAATCGTTTGCGAGGGTGTGGAAGAATTTGAAGGTGTCGCGGACCTTGCTGGCGTCCATGTTGGGAAAAACATCCACCAAAGTTTGCTGGTCGTTACCGAAGGCATACCACAACAGGGGAATGCTGGGATGCCAGCCCGCACCCAGATCCAACAACCGCCCGCCGGTCAATTGCTCGATCTGGTTTTCCCTTCGGAGCCAGTTCCAGAAATCCAAACCAACTTGAACTTTTTGCGCCACGCGCTGAAACGAAGCGACCGTACTCCGGGTGATATGTTCCTGGGTATAGTTGTAAAAACGCGTCCCTCCTGGCAGGAGCGAGAGAACCTGAAATTGTGCGCTCTTAAGAAGCCAGTTCATGAATCAATTTTTACGTTCCGTGAAACAGCGTTGCGAACGCAGTGTGCAAGACTCGATTGACACATTGTTTTGTTGTTAGTGCGTGTTGTGCAGACAGCAGTCTAATGGATGCAAAACGCCGGCAACAAGCCTAAACCGGTCGGCGCAGAGATGTCATTGTACGTTCAGGTGTTCCCGAAAACCATGGGCCGCAAGTTGGAGTGCTGCGCGTGGGTCGCAGCAAAAACGCGCACTGTCTAGCCCCAGCGCGCAGACAGGTGGCTTAATAAATCGCGGGTTACCGCCCGCCCTTCGGAGGGGCGAATCACCTCCACTTGGTATAACAAATAAAACAGCACCAGCGAACGCTCGTGTCCGTTGATGCCGGCGGTTTGAGCGTAAGCTTTGAATTCACTACCGGCGAGCAACGCCTCAACCGAAGTAGCGAGCGACGTGGCCGGCTGGTGCCGCACCAGGATGTTTTTCTGGATCAGGTAGTGAAACCAATCCCACGCGGGCAGACCGTTCAAATCGCCGCGTTCCCAATCCAACACCATCCAAACACCGGCTGGCGACACCCGGACATTCCAAGGTGCGAAATCTCCATGAACAAGCGCGCCCGAGCTGGATTGGTTCCGCAACGAAACCGCTCGCGACTTGAAGATCGGATGCTCGGCACTGGTCGCAGCCAGTTCCCGCCAGGTGCGGGTGTCGGTAAAAAAAACTGTTTGCTGTGGCCGCAACCAGTTTTTCAAAACTTGCGGGAGACGATGTTCGTCCGCTTCACGGGGCGAACGACCGGGGAGGAAATCGAGGGCGATCGCCCGCACTTTCGTATTGGCAAATGTTCCCCGCACCGGCGGAATGCCATGCGTACCGGTTGGGACACTTTCCAGAAATTGCTGTTCCTGTTCAATCAACTTCTGCGCCGCTTTGGTCACGCCTGCTTTGACAACTGCAACGGGGCGGCCAACCGGATCGAAAAGTAAAAGAATAAGCCGTTGCCCGGGAGTATTCGGGTTGCCGGCCAGCACGGCAAACTTTGGAATGCTATCCAAAGCCACGCGCGCCGAGCCTGCCAACCAACGGACAAAAGAATCTTCGGGTGAAAGATCCACCCACACGGACTTTCCCCCCAATGGCAGGCGCGCTTGCAAAACCAAGCCAGCCAAGGAACGGGCGAGGCGGCCGCGCGGTGTTTGCGCCGGGTAAAGCTCCAGTCCGCGGATTGCCAGGCGCGGCGGGTCAGGAAGCAGCAGCAGCGGGCTGCCTCGTTTCGTCAGCAACTTCATTGCGACCGCCACTCGCGGTTGGCTCGAAGTTTCAGGCGCGAACAGTAGTTGCCAGAAAGGCGTAGGCGCGTTCATGCGTTGGCAGGCGACGGTATCGGAAAAGTTTCTGGACGCAAGCGCATCATTGCCACCAGCAGGAAATGGAGCACAACTTGCCGGTGACTGGATTTTGTGCTTTGAACGCGCGACGACCGTCTTTACCTTGACCTTATGAACCACGCTGGAACGGCGTCCCTTCAGGACAAGTTCGGCAACGCCATCGTCGCCGCAAACCGGTAATTAGCCTCGTTCAACCCAACAAACTCATGACCACCTCTCCCAGTCCAGTACCCGCTAACGGTGATAATGATGCCGCCCGGTTGAAAATTTATTTTCTCCCCAACCTGCTGACGGCGGGAAATCTCTTCTGCGGCTTCGTGGCTTTGACAAAAATTGTGGAAGCGGATATTCCTAGCGGCAACTACCGGGACATCTGGATTGCGCTCTACTTCATCCTGGCGGCGTGCGTCTTTGATTTGTTCGACGGTCGCGTGGCGCGCATGGGCGGCGCGGAGAGTCCATTCGGGCGGGAATTCGATTCGCTGGCGGACTTGATTTCCTTCGGCGCAGCCCCGGCATTTCTCGTGCATCGGATCGTGCTCAAGGACGTGTTCGTGAATTACCCTGAAATTGGTTGGTTCATCGCCTCGATCTATCTCGTGTGCGGCGCCTTCCGGCTCGCGCGTTACAACGTCATGTCGAGCGTCCCGGGGGTGGGCGGTGGCAAGGATTTTCTCGGGTTTCCTATTCCCTCGGCCGCCGCACTCGTGGCGTCGCTGACAATGTTTATGATCTGGCTCAATGAAGCCGGCTGGATGGAAGAGCGTTTCAGCCACAGCAAATGGCGTTATCTACTGCCGGTGCTCCTCCTGTTTCTTTCAGCCATGATGGTCAGCAAGGTGAAGTATCCCAGTTTTAAGTCGCTGGACTTGCGTGCGACGCGGACGTTTCCCAAGATGCTGGCCGCGATTTTGTTGCTGGGTGCCGTAGTGGTCTCCAAGGGGAAAATCCTCATTTTCATCCTCCCGCTGTTCTTCACCGCGTATTTGATCTACGGTTTTGTGCGCCCACGCATCTCCCGTCGCATCCGCCATGAGATCGAGGACGAGGAGGACGAAGAAACCACCAAACCCGACTGACGCTTCATGCCGGAACTGCCCCCCATTCTTATTGCGGGACTGACCGGGTTCATCAGCGGACTGTTGCTGTCCATTCCCGTCGGGCCGATCAACCTGACCATCATCAACGAAGGGGCGCGGCGAGGTTTCAAGTGGGCCGCACTCATCGGCCTGGGCGCCTCGGTGATGGAAGTGATTTATTGTTCGATTGCATTCACGGGCTTCTCGTCGTTTTTTGGCAACCCCTACATCAAAGCGGCGATGGAAGTATTCAGTTTTGTGTTCATGCTGTTTCTCGGCATCAGGTTTCTAATGGCCAAAACCGTCAGTTCGCCGATGCACATCAGCCGCACCGCCGATCGCCTTGAAGGGCGCATCGAGAAGAAGCTTCAACCACACTCGGCGTTTTTCACGGGCTTGGTGCGCGTGATGGGCAACCCGGGCGTGTTGCTATTCTGGATTTTTCTGGCCGTCAATTTCATGTCACGCGAGTGGGTGTCGCCCACTTGGGAAAGTAAACTGGCGTGCGTCGGCGGCGTGGCGCTCGGCACGGGCCTGTGGTTTTTTGGGTTAAGCTGGGCCGTGTCGCGCGGGCACGGCAAGTTCAGCGAAAAAACCCTGTTGCGCATTGAACATCTCTCCGGCCTTGGGCTGATTGGCCTGGCCTTGCTCCATGGCGCGCACATCGCCTGGCAACTGGCCCGAACCAAAGGGTGATGGCATGAGTTCACCCTACCTCGACGAGAACCTTGCTTGCGATGACTGTGGCCGCTACGGCGCGATTGATTTTGCCGAGCGCAAACTCTGTCCGAATTGTTACGAAGTCTGCGGGTCGTGCGGTCCAGAGTCCGGGCGGGAGGACGCGTCGGCGGCCGCAAATTAAATCTGTTCCGACTCCGTCGTCACTGATCCGGCGTCGCCCTTGAGCGCACCCATGACAGCGTGCCAGGCAAGGATGGCGCATTTGACGCGCGCGGGATATTTGTGAACGCCCGCGAACACCGCCAGCTTTCCAACGTCGCCCGTAAATTTACCCGTCATCACCATGTCGTGGACTTGCGTGAACATTTTTTCCACGTCTGCTTTGGTTTTACCCTTGGCAAACGCCGTGAGCAAGGATGCCGACGCCTTAGAGATACAGCAGCCCGAGCCGACAAAACTAGCGTCCTTGATCGTGTCGCCATCCATCGCGAGGAAAAGTTTCAACTGGTCGCCACAGAGCGGATTGTGACCTTGCGCGGAGCAGGTCGCCTGCGGCATCTCATGGAAATTCCGCGGCTTCTTGCAGTGGTCAAGGATGACCTGCTGATAAAGATCGTTCAGATCGTCGAACATGGGGAGAATCTAACCACGAATGCACACGAATAGACACGAATCAATCGCATGGGGAAGCTCTCCAGATCGCCGACCGTCACCTCCCCGGCAGGTCGGAACATATTCGTGTCCATTGGTGTGCATTCGTGGTTGAAACTATTTCGCCGACAAATGCGGATTTGCTTCGAGGCGCTCCCATATCAGTTTGTCCAATTCCTCGCGCGCGGCTTCGTGTTTGACGCGCTCGATAATTTCACCAGCGAAGGCGTGAATCAACATCCGTCGCGCCGTCTCCGGCCCGATGCCGCGCGAGCGCAGATAGAAAATGGATTCCTGGTTCAACTGACCGATGGTCGCACCGTGTGTGCATTTTACGTCGTCGGCGTAAATTTCCAATTGCGGCTTGGTGTTGGCCGTGGCGTCGTCGGAGAGCAGAAGGTTTTTATTGGTCTGTTTCGCGTCGGTTTTCTGCGCGAGTTGTTGGACCAGAATGCGGCCGTGGAAGACGCCCTTGGATTTGTCATCCAAAATGCCGTTGAAATATTCGTGGCTGGCGCAATGCGGCTGGGCATGTTCGACCACCATGTGGTGATCGGCCAATTGCTCGCCGCGCGTGAGGTAAAGCCCATTTAGGATGCACTCCAAACCCTCGCCCGCCAGGTTTGTGCGGATGCTGTTGCGCGAGATTTTCGCCCCGAGTGCGAACGAATGAACCCGCGTGTTGCTCGCCCGACCGAACCGCCCGTGAATCGCCGCCATGTGAAACGCATCCACCGCCTCATCCTGAAATTTCAGCACCTCGACCGTGGCCTTGTCACCGACGACGAGTTCCGTGACAGTGTTAGTGAAATAACCCGCGCCGACCGCTGTCACATAGCTTTCAATTACCGTCAACTGACTGTTCGCCTCCGCGACGATGACGTTGCGCGGTTGAATCGTCGCGCCATTTTGATTCGAGGTAGTGACGTAAATGAGCTGCACCGGCTGTTCGACCACCTTGCCGGCGGGCACATGGATAAATCCGCCATCGAGGAAGAAGGCCTGATTGAGCGCGTCGAAAGCGTTGTCGCCGGCTGGCGATGACTGGGCGAAATACTTTTCGAGCAACGCTGGTTCCGCTGCAAGAACGGAGGCAACACTGGCCACGGTTACGCCCGCCGGCAGCTTCGCGATTTTGGAAAGTACCGCCGCATAATGGCCATTCACAAATACCAAGCGCGAACCCGGCAAGTCGGCGAACGGAAAATTCTTGAGGGCTTCCGACGTCAGGTCGTCTGCCATCGCTTCAAACACCGGCTTGAACGGTAGTTTCACGATGGGGGCGATATTCGTGAAACGCCAATCCTCGTGCTGCAATGTCGGGAAGCCGAGTTCCGCGAAGCGCGCGAGTCCTCCTTTGCGGAACGGGAGCATCCAAATGGGCGGTTTCGCTTCGCGCTCGAAGTGGCTGAAGCTTTTCAAGTACGCATCCGCGACCAACGCGGGTTGTTTCTGTGTGGTCGGGGCCATGGTTGGTTTCAAAAGTTTCCCAATCTAGTACGCAGTGTTTCATGCCGGTACCGCAGAAGCAAGTCTGCTCCGACTTTCGCTCCGCCTCGAATTCACTCAAAAAATTGCTACCTTTAGATGGGAAAAATGGCGTGCCGAGCTATGGAACTCAAAGTGAGTCAAACCACACGAACCGAATTAATAGCCAAAGTGGCGGAACGACTTTCGATTCAAGCGTCGGCGCAATTTTCATTCTGTCAATTTTCATTCTTGGCCTTCTGACACCCTTGCCGTATTGTTCGCGCTTCATGATTGAAACTGACATTGAATTGCTGAAGGGGATCGCCAACCAGTTGCGTATCCACTCAATTACTTCGACCACTGCCGCTGGCAGCGGCCATCCCACTTCGTGCTGCTCCGCAGCGGACGTTATTGCGGCACTGTTTTTCGGCCACATGCGCTACGATGCGAAGAATCCGAAATACTACAACAACGACCGCTTCATTCTGTCCAAAGGTCACGCCGCGCCATTGCTTTATGCCGCATGGGCCGAAGCCGGATTATTCCCCGTGGAAGAATTGCTAAAGCTCCGACGCATTGACTCCGATCTCGAAGGCCATCCCACGCCGCGGCTCGTCTTTGCGGACGTGGCGACCGGGTCCCTCGGTCAGGGCTTGGGCGTCGGCGTCGGCATGGCGCTCGCCGGCCGGCTCGACCAGCTCGACTACAATACCTATGTCTTGCTCGGCGATGGCGAAATCGCCGAGGGCGCCGTGTGGGAAGCAGCCTCACTCGCAGGCACTTACAAACTCAAGAATCTCATCGCGATCGTGGATGTTAATCGCCTCGGCCAAAGTCAGCCCACCGCGTTCGGTCACGACATCGGCGTTTATCGCAAGCGCTTCGAGGCCTTCGGCTGGCGCGTCGAAACTTTGGATGACGGCCACGACCTCGAAGAAATTCTCGAAGTCCTCAGCGGCGTCGGCATCAACGATCAACCGCTGTGCATTCTCGCCAAGACGTATAAGGGCGCCGGGGTTTCCTTCCTGCAAGATCAGGAAAACTGGCACGGCAAACCGTTGAACAAGGAAGAGGCCGCGCGCGCCATTGCCGAATTGCAGCCCAGCGCCAAATCCGGTATCGGCGTGGCGATACCCGCACCGGCCGCCCGGCCGGCGACCAACAACACCTCCCCCGCCACCTATCCCGCGCTCAGCTACAAGCTCGGTGATCTAATCGCCACGCGCGAAGCCTACGGCACCGCGCTGTTGCGCATCGGGGAAACGGATCAACGCGTCGTGGCCCTAGATGGCGACACGAAGAATTCCACCTACGCGGAAAAGTTCTTCAAAAAATTCCCCGAGCGTTCCACCGAGTGTTTCATCGCGGAGCAAACCTTGGTGTCCGTCGCCATCGGTTTTGGCACCCGCGGCAAAGTCCCGTTCGCTTCCACGTTCGCCACGTTCTTCACCCGCGCGTTTGATCAAATCCGCGTCGCGGGCATTTCAACGGCGAACCTCAAGCTCGTCGGCTCGCACGTTGGTGTCAGCATCGGTGAAGATGGTCCGTCGCAAATGGCGCTCGAAGACCTCGCCATGATGCGCGCTGTGGTCGGCAGCGTGGTTCTCTATCCAAGCGACGCCGTGAGCACCGAGAAGTTGCTCGAAGTGATGGCGCTGAATCGGGGCATTTTCTTCCTCCGCACCTCGCGCCCGAAGACCCCGGTGATTTACAAAAACGACGAATCATTCCCCATCGGCGGCGCGAAGATTGTCCGGCAGAACGCCGGTGACAAAATCACCGTGGTTGGCGCGGGCGTAACGTTGCACGAAGCCCTCAAAGCCGCCGACGCTTTGGCGAAGGAAGGCATCGGCATCACCGTGGTTGACGCGTACAGCATCAAACCCCTGGGTAAGGACGTCATCAAAGCTGCCGCGCAAAAAACCGGCAACGTGGTGGTCACCGTAGAGGATCACTACGCCGAAGGTGGGTTGGGCGACGCCGTCGCCGGCGAACTCAGTTGCGAGGGCGTAAAAGTCCATAAACTGGCCGTGCGCGAACTCCCGCGCTCCGGCAAGGCAGAAGAATTGCTGGCAAAGTTCGGTATTGATGCCGCTGCCATCGTCAAAAAGGTTAAATCGCTGGTTTAATCCATCACCGCGCACCATGAATGCGCTCGTTACCGCCGTCTGGCTGTCTCTCAGCCTGGCGGCGGTTGCTTTTGCCGGGGCGACTCCATGTCGCGTGTGTGAAAAACCCATCACCGGGAAGTTTTACTTCGTGGACGACAAGGCGCGCGGCGGCAAGTTTGAGATTTGCGGCGATTGCGTGAAACTGGAAGCGCACTGCTTCGCATGCGGCTTGCCGGTCAAATCGGGATTCACCAGTTTACCAGATGGCCGTTTCCTTTGCGCCGCTTGTGCGCGGGACGCGGTCGGGTCGGACGAAGAGGCGAAAAAAATCTGTCTGGAAGCCCGGGATGACTTGGACCGGCTGTTCTCACGGTATCTCCGTTTTCCCCAGACCAACATCGTCCTGACCATTGTGGATCAGTTCACTTTGGAGAGCTTGTTCAAATCGCCAGGTTACACCCGGAAATGTACCGCTATTTTTGGCGCGACCCAGAGCCATTCTATCGGCGGCAGATCGCAGATCCACTCGATTAACATTCTGAGCAGCTTGAACAAGTCACAGCTCGAAGCCGTGGCCGCGCACGAGTTCGGCCATGCGTGGATCAATGAAACACTCCCGACCAGCCGAAAAGCCACCCTGTCACCGGATGCACTCGAAGCGTTCTGCGAGCTAATCGCCTACACCTTGATGGACGACCGCCGGGCCGCGTATCAGAAGCAAGCCATCAATGAGAATCCCTACACGCGCGGCCAGCTCGACGCCTTTCTCATGGCGGAGTCCCACCACGGTTTCAATGCGGTTCTGGATTGGATGAAATCCGGGGAAGCCGCCAAGCTGGACGCCGCCGATCCGGACGGAGTACGGGCGACCCAGCCGACGGAAAGTGCCGCTGCGGCTGCCGCGTTACCTTCTTACCTTCTCAATGCCCCGCCAGCCGTATTACCGGAAAAGTTGATCCTTCGAACTATATCGGGATCTGCGACCAAGCGGCTTGCGATCATCAACGATCAAACTTTTGCCGTGATGGATCGAACCCGCGTCCGGCTGGCCAAGACGAATGTGATTGTGCGGTGCCTCGAAATTCGCCCGAACTCCGTCCTCATCCGGTTCGAGGCCAGCGGTGCAAAACTGGAACTGTTTTTGCCGGAGGAATAAGCCGCTCAATCGTTCGGGACCCAGCCTTTGCCGGGAATATAATCCCGATTGCCCGAGTGAGACTTGCAGCCCGCCACAGCAACCAGCATCGCCGCGAGTAAAATTAAGGTGCAGATTTTCTTCATGGCAGAAGTTTAATCGAGATTGTCGCGACGGCAAGTGCGGTGCATATTGGCCGCGTTGTTATGCCGGAGAAAACAAAAACTCTCAAAGGCCAGTTGCTGCTGGACAGTGGCGAACTGCAAGGCTCGTTTTTCCAGCGCACCGTCCTCCTGATCTGTCAGCACAACACCGAAGGCGCCTTTGGCCTCATCCTGAACCGCACGTCCGGCAACAAGGTCGGCGATGCCATCGTGGCCGATCTGCCCGCCCCCTTGAAGGAAAGCCAGCTCTATCTCGGCGGACCAGTGCAACCGACGGCGTTGAGCTATCTCCATTCTGACAGTCTCATCCCCGATGCCATCGTGCTGCCAAATCTCAGCCTCGGGCATTCGTTGGACTCGCTGGTCGAAATTGGGGAATCCTTTTCGGCAGCCAAGAAGGTAAAACTCTTCGCCGGTTACGCCGGCTGGAGCGCAGGCCAGCTCGAAGGCGAAATGAAACGCAAAGCGTGGCTCACCCATCCGGCCACTTTGGAACTTATCTTCGACACCCCGCCGGAAAAACTCTGGCCCCTCGTTCTCCGCCGCAAGGGCGGCTGGCGCAACCAGCTCCTCGCCCAATCGCCGGAAGACCTCTCGTGCAATTGACCACGCAATACGAGCGGGTCAACTACCCGCGTCGCGCCGCAGTGCCACCACCGCCAGCCCGCCGCAATCCGCACATTTTCCGCTCAAAGTGGTGAACTGCGCATCGCAACGCGGACAATAGCTGCGACACGCCGCATCGGCGGGCGCCGGAGCTTGCCCCAATTGGTCCGGAGCGAGGCCGTGCTGCTTAAGAAACCCTTCCGCCGCCGTCAGCAAGATGTACCGGGAATACGCTTCCGTTGCAACCACCTCCGGCTGTTCGCTGGTGGTCCATGGCTGGGCCGGATGGCGGAGATCAAGCAATACACGTCGGGCAAACGGGCGGAATTCTTTGTCCGGCAAGATTTGTTTCGCCACCGCGAGCGGATGGAAGTTCTCCAGCAACGGACGCGATAGCGCGTCGTGCGCCCGCAGGGCCGAGCTGGGCGCGAGTGCGATGGTGAGGGTGTGCGTAAATCGCTCATCACTGGCGTTGGGATACAGCGCGCGATGGGCCCGGCAAAAAAACGTCGCGGTGGCAATCGTAAGCACCAGCAAACCGAACAGCAGTGCCAACGAAACCGGACCGAAACCGAAATACCAGATCAACCCGGGCACGATGATCAGCAGATACAGGAATAGCGCGTTGGCCAACCGGCACACAGCGGAACCGCGGGTTCGATATTCCCGCAGCTGCGAATCAATCCCCGGCCCGTCGAACGTGCCGCGCAGCATTTCGGCAATGGCACTTTCTCGCTGCGCCGGCTTCAGCTTTCCGAGCCGTAGCAACTCCGCCTCCAAATGGCGCGCAAAACTGGACGTGCCCGCGACCAAAAACAGTTCGTCGTTGATGAGCAGCTTTTTTCCACGCACTCGCACGGTGCCAAGATTATCCCACCGCACAAAACATCCGCTCTGCGCCGGACGCCAGCCAGGATTGACGTTCGTGGCCACGAAAGCCAGCACGCCATCGGGTGCGAGGGAAAGCGGCAGTAGATTCGCAATAAGCAGCGTGCCCAGCGGCGGGAGCGGGGCGGCGAGAATGAAGCCGCCATTAGGATTTCCGGCCAGTGCACCGGGATGCACCGCCCGCCAGTCACGCCCCAGCCAGGTGACGAAGGCGACGGAGCCACGGCGCAGCCAACAAGCGCATTCCCAGAGGTAAAGCGCCGCCAGCACGACGAACAGCAACTGAACATCGCTCATGGTGGCGCAGGGGGGATGGGGTGGATCAGTTTTCGGATCGGTTACCCGTGATTTTGTTCAAGATTTTCTTGAAAAAAGAGGCGACCGCCACAAGAGCGAAGACGACGAATTTCCAGACTTTCTTAAAAAAGAGAATCACCGGCGCCAGCAATCCCAGTTTGGCCGCCGCCACCGCCCCGCCGCCGAGAACGAGCGCGCCAAGGCCGTACTTCGCAATCTTGTCGCCGGGTTTGTATTCCGCGTAATTTTCGCCGGATTCGAATTTGTGGTTGGCAAGCAAGCCATAGAAAGCCGGCAGCGTTTTTGAAAACTCTTCGGGATCGCAAATTAACACCGCTTGCATCACGCCTTTGCGACCCAGCAAACGGGTGTTGTAATTCAAAATCGCCTGCCCCTCACTGGTGGCGCGAATGGCCCAGGTAAGATTGTGCGTGGCGGCATCATATTTCGGCTCCTGTTCCCAGCCAACAATGAGGAGCGGTGGGTTGCCATTGTGTTCGCGCAGCTTGTTACCTTCATCGTTGCCGGCTTTGATGGCGGCGAGCAATTTGACCGGGTCGAGTTTGTCCTTCTCGTCGTCCTTCACGAAACCAACGTCGTTGAATCGAAACATCACCCCCCATGATGCGTTCGTGGGACGCAGGTAACCAAGTTCGTTCCCACTGGTTGGTTCGCCGGCGGATTCCATCATTTTTCGCGTCGTGTCGCCGTCAAAAAACGCATACCCGGCGGGAAGGTTAATCTGCGCGATGTTACCGAGCTTGGCCGTGGCCGGCCCCGCCAGCGCGTTGGGTTTCTTGCCTGGAGAATCTTGCGCCGCCAGCGGCGCTGCCAGCAACCCGGCTGTCACAACGGCGAGAATCAGGTTTTTTGAGATAGTCATGATTTATTTGCTTTGTGCGTCAGCCACCCAGAATTTAAAGGCCAACGACGATGGCAGTGGTTTACTCCCCGCTGACTGCCGGCGTCAAGGTGATTGAACCTAGCGAGGGACAAAAAAATGCGCCGGAAGCGGTTTGCAACCTGGCCGGCAACACGATTGACTTCCACGTCCAGGTCCTTGGCCTTTCCATCCACGACGTCATGCGCCAAATCACCGGCGTCTAAAACCACCGCAAGCTTCGTATCCGTACGACCCCAACTTAAGAAAAACCGGCGCGACCGGCAAAGCCACCCGCTATCGAGGTAGGGACGTGGGTTGCCCCGCGCCCCCCTCACAGATCCCGGCGTGCAGTATTTCCGCACCGGGCTCTTCAAAGTTGCTCGCTTCGCACTGACCCGACGTTACAAGAATGTCCGCTGGTAGATGACATGAGCAGTTGGCGGGCGAGCGCAGAAGCGCTACACCCACCAGCGCTATGAACCAACCAAAACTGAATATCTCTGAAGTTCGCGCGGAGCAAGGCGCGAGCAAGGCGCAGCAAGCGATCAAGCTGGGACTGAACGTCCACGCCGAGACAATCGTCTTCGTGCGGATCCTGGATCAGGCCTCGCCGCAACCTGCGCAGAAGTTCACCCCCGTGAAGTTTCTGGAGTGGGTGAAGAAACAAGTGGCCCTGGCCGATGCGGTGCATAGTTGTTACGAGGCGGGACCGTTTGGCTACGGCTTGCACCGGCAACTGGTGGGGTTGGGCATCCTCAACGTAGTGGTACAGCCGGTCTGTCTGGACGAACGGCACACCGGGGTCAACGATGACAAGCGGGATGCGCGGGAACTGGCACTGCGCCTAGATCGCTACGTGGCAGGAAACGCCCACGCGCTGGCAACGGGAACAACTGCGGCGGGAAGTTCAACGCGTGGCCAGCCAAGGACGCAGCCTGCTCTTGACCCAGAGCCATCACACCAAGAACAACTGGTGGCAGGGCGCGCATTGGGAACGGCTTTATCTCAAACTGCCCGTCTGGCTGGTGGAACGGCTGGAAGTTTTCCGCACCGTGCTCCAGACCTTGAGCGACACGCTGGCTGACGCCACGACGAAGCTGGAAGCCGCCGCACCGCAAGTACGACCCAAAGGACTGGGCGGACTGACCCACGCGGTGATCGAGCGTGAAGTGGGAGATTGGACGCGCTTCGAGAACCGCCGACAAATCGGGAGTTACACCGGACTGTGCGGGGGCATCAGTGCCAGCGGCAAAAGCTCTCACCTGCTGCCGATCACCAAACCCGGCAACGCCCGCCTGCGTACGGCGCTGATCGAACTGGCCTGGCGGCTGGTGATCTGGCAGCCGGAAAGCAAACTGGTTAAGAAATGGCAGCCGGTGCTGGGCCGACCCAAAGTCAACAAGGGAGCGCGCAAGAAAGCCATCGTGGCCATTGCCAGACAAATGGCGGTGGACCGGTGGCGCTGGAAAACCAAACGTGCCGAGCCGGCGGATTTTGGATGGGAGATGCTCGGGGGCTAAAGAACGCCCCGCCCCGGACAACCAACCCAGACCTGAAACCTGATGGAGGCAAAAGGACAATTTGAAACGGCGCGCGCCCGGAGCGCCCTTGGGTTGGCAAAGACCCGGTTGGTAGATTGGGCGCGCTCGTTTCCTGGCCAGGACCGCAAACGTCATGATGGGCTGCCCCGTTGTGCGGGTTAAGCCCACTGGTCAGTTCTCGTTCGTATTCCGCGAACGTCACCTTGTCCACCCCCGGCGCTGCCGTCCGACGCAGTTGATAGAAACAA
>JANYBF010000300.1 GCA_025360895.1 Verrucomicrobiota bacterium | reverse complement strand
CTACCAACTTGACCTGAATCGCAAATATGAATCCCAGCCGAAGGTGTCGCCCCGCCCGGAGGCCGTGCCATGAATCACCTTGGGGAAACTCGCAAAGAAACGCTAAGCCAAGGAGGTGGGGTTTCCGCCTCTTGCGATTCGCTGGGGACGAGCGGAGCGAGGCGAATCGCACTAACTGATGAACAGACGATCAAGGAATATGTGCCGGCGTCGTGGTTTCACCCGGTGGGCATTTACAAAGTCCTGGCGCGGCTGTGGGATCGCCTGCCCGACGTGAGCGGCAAACTGTTCCTCACCTTCACGCTCGATCCCAAGAATTACGCCAACGAGGAAACCGCCTTCGAGGACAGCCGCGAATGGCTGCGCAAAGTCTTCTTCCAACTCCGGCACGGCGTCGAGCACGAGGGCAAGACTTACGTCATTGATGCGCCCTACTGCATCAAGGTTGAATTCCATGAAAGCGGTTGGGTGCATTACCACGCCATTTTCCTGACGTGCCGGTTTGTGCCCAAGGAACTGCTGGCCGAACTGTGGGGCCTGGGCTGGGTGAAAGTCCAACGGATCACGAACCAGGATTTTCACTACCTGCTCAAATACGTCACCAAGGCCGCCGATCTGCCGGACTGGGTGAAGCAACGCAAACGCCTGCGCGTATTCCAAAGCACGAAAGGCTTTCTCAAGCCGGCTAATCAACCCAAGCCTGCCGCCAAGAGTGATCTGGACAAGCTCACCGCCAAAAAGCGCCGCGCCTCCTACACGATGGACGAACGCTTTTGGCGGTGGGCGTGCATGGGTGTGATCCGGCAGAACGGCACCGCACGCACCGTACGATTCCGAATGCCGTATCGGGAAATTTTCGACCAACTAGTTTTGTCCGCTGCGCTAGATGGTAGCTACAAAGGCAGCGGGGAAATCGTTATACCTAAAGAAGGATTAACACTATGGCTGAAAACACAAAACCAACTGGCAAAAGCGAAAAGCTGAACGGTCTGTTTGTGGTCGGCGTGGTCATGTCCAGCATGGCGAAGGCATTCAACCGGAAAGATGGCTCTGGCAAAGTCATCTGCATCCGGCACGAACTGGCTTTGCAACCTGGGCTGGCGGTATTCGAGGAATACCCGGACCTGAAGGACGGCAAGGTCAAGCTCGATGGCGACAACGTCGTCGAGTTTCCGAAGCTGCCGGAATTCCAGCAAGTCACGCTCAAGGTGATCCGCTGGGAGGAACGGGACAAGCGGCTCGTCATCAAAGAGGCCCAGATGGTGGCCTAGTTACATGGTGATGGGCAGGCCGGATGCGCGCAGCGCGCCGGCCTGCCCTTAACCTTGTTTAATAGTCTAATAACTGTCCCGAGAAAAGCGCCCGAGAACCAACCTCCAAGGGAAGGCGGAGCATAAAAGCTGAGACGCAAGGTCAGATGCCATCCAACGGGCTGCGGACGCCAATTCCCGGCTGCTGCATGACATGAGTATAGATTTGAGTGGTGGCCACGTTGTTATGCCCGAGCAGAACTTGGACGGTGCGAATGTCAGTCCCGGACTCAAGCAAATGAGTCGCGAACGAGTGACGCAAGGTGTGACAAGAAGCAGACTTTACGATGGTGGTGCGCTGCAACGCCTGCTTGAGCGCCCGCTGTAATCCTGTCTCCGCCGTGATGCCTGCCGATGCGGCCCGTTGCCGGATCAGTTGATCGAGTGGCGGAAGGAAACACCCACTGCCAACCCCACTGCCGCTCGGCGTTGGGATACTTGCGGGCGAGTCCAAAAGGTAAAGGGACGCTGCCGAAGCCAGCCACTAGATCACGCTGATGGAGTTTGCAGACCTCGGCCAAATGCTGTTCCAGAGGTTCGCGCACCGAAGCTGGCAATATCGTGATCCGGTCCTTGTTACCTTTGCCAGCACGCACCACAATTTGGCCTCGGGCAAAATCGACATCCTTCACCCGCAAGCGCAGGGCTTCGAGCAACCGCATTCCGGTCCCGTACAAACAGCGAGCCATCAACTGGTGAGTGCCGGTCATGGCGTCCAAGAGTTCGCGGACCTCGTCCCGTGTCAGGACGATAGGCACGCGCGGGGTGCGCCGCACGCGAACAAAGTCCCCGGAAGTGAACGGCATGGCCAGCACCTCCCGGTAGAGAAACAGCATCGTGTTCAATGCCTGGTTCTGCGTGGAGGCGGCGACGTTGCGTTCGTTGGCGAGGTACGTAAGGAAAGGAGTTACACCATGGCTGGTCAATTCACGGGGATGTTTCCAGCCGCGTGCCCTCGCCTTATGAAATCTCAAATAGCGGACGACCCACTCCCAATAAGACGCTTCAGTGCGTGGGGACAAATGTTTGAAGCGCGCCACTTCGTGAAATTGATCTTGGAGCCGCGCTTTGGGATTTGGCAACAAACGATCCAAGGGCGCGGCTGCAGCCTTTGCTGAAAGGTGTTCGGGGTTCATAAGTGGCCTAAATTTATGCTAGACATGCACTTTAGTCGAGCCTATGGTCGAAACGTGAAAAAGGATAGACTGCAGAGACCGGCGTCTACTCAATGTTAGGCGTCATTCAGCATTCTCGCAGACACCAAGAACAAAAAATAAAACCATGAAAACCACACTTGTAATCCTCGCAGCCGCAGTCGCGTTTGTGACTGGAGCCACTTCCACCACGGCCGCTGGGGCAGACGGTGCCGCTAAGGAGGCGGCGACGACAGACACGCCCCAAATGATCTTCAGCAACTACAAGGATTTGAAGTGGAACAAGATTCTTCCCGATCTCGGCGAGAACTCGCCGGAGATTTGCATCCTGCGCATTGATCCAAAGACGCAAGCGACGAGTTTGATGATCCGCACCCCCAAAGGAATTCATGTGCGCAAGCACTGGCACAGTGCCAACGAAACCCATACCGTGATCCTCGGCACGCAAGTGTTCGCGTGCGAGGGCAAACGCATCGAGCAGGATCCCGGCTCATTCAACTATATGCCTGCCAAGATGGTGCATGAAGCATGGTTGCCCGCGGGGGCGCTGGTTTTCATCACGGTGGATGGTGCGTGGGATGTTAATTGGGTAGAAGGCGCTCCCACGACTGCCGACCTCACAAAGTAATCCGCGACCATGTTCGTGAATCGCAACCCATGACGCCTAATCATGGCGCTGGAGCGAACAGGCAATGCGCCGATATTACCGCAAACATGCCGCAGCCCTTGCCGGCGCATTCCCCGTCGCTCAGCTTGGGCCGTTGACTAGGCGGCGAGAGTTTCTGGCAGATACCATACAAAACAACGAAAGGAAACATATGAGCAAAGCAGAAACGAAAAACTTCGGAAAGCCGGACGAAATCCGGCAGTTCCCCAATGGATTGGTTGAGGTGGTCAAGATTGGCGGCGCGACCGTTGGCCGTGCCGTTCTCAAACCTGGCTGGCGCTGGTCCACGTCCCTGCAACCGGTGGCTAAGACCAAGAGTTGCGAAGCACCGCATTTCCAGTATCACGTTTCAGGGGTGCTGCGGGTGCGCATGGACGACGGCACGGAACTGGATTGCAAGCCGGGAGATGTTTCCCTGTTGCCGCCGGGCCACGATGCGTGGGTCGTCGGCAGCGAATCGGTCGTGCTGGTGGATTTCCAAGGGATGGTTGATTTCGCGAAGTCGTTATGACACCGCCTAATACGAGGATAGGCTGCACGGCTGTTTTCAGAAATCATTTCAGCTTCGGTTGAAAAACTTTTTGAAGCATTGCTCGCGGCCTGGCCCGGCGTGAAACGAGAACATCCATTCGCGCAAGATCTCGCCTGGTGGTGTCGGATTTGAAACCAGATCCGCGAGTGGGAGACGGGGCGCGGTGCTGGTGGCAAATTTGACACGACCAGGCATTCATGGGGGGTGAGCGTTCGCGTGGTTGGAATCCGGCTTGGCCTTCAATCCGCAAGCTGCATGACAAGCACGGGAACGCGAACGGGGAAATTCCTGAAGTCTTGCGATCCAACAAAACAGTAGCCAAAGCCAGAGAAAATTTACATCCGATTCCGAGGAAAATGGATGAAGATGCAACTGCCTTGTTGTAAATCTCCCAAAATTTTAAGCAAAATTCCTCGAAAAATCACACTTCGGCAAACTGCCTAAAAGGCAGGTAATTCCGGGATGAATTTTGGATACTGGCTTTGTATACTGGGGGCCATTTTCGAGCTGATTTCTGCTGATTTCGGAGGAAACCGAAGTGCAAAATAACCAATGAATACGGGCCTGGATTAGGTGTGAGGAAGTGTGAGAATTTCCGTTCTTCGATTAGAAGGCAGATGCTCTATCCAACTGAGCTACAGGCGCAGCTAAGGAGACAGTAACGGCGGACCGAAATCCGTGCAAGCCCACCGTTGCCCGCCGCAGTAAGGGCGGCGTCACCGGGTTCGGAGCATAAAACCACAACTCATCACCCCTCCCGTTCGTCGCCGCCTACCACTTTAATTCCGGCAACCGCCGCGCGACTTCTTCCGCGTTGGCGCGGCTATTGAAGGCGCTGATGCGGAAATATCCCTCCCCCTTCGAGCCGAAACCCGAACCGGGCGTGATGACCACATTCACCTCGCCAAGAATTTTATCGAACGCCTGCCAACTTGTGACGCCTTTGGGGGTGCGCACCCAGATGTACGGCGCGTTTACCCCGCCGAATACTTTCAGCCCGGCTTGCTTCGCGCCTTTCCGCAAGACTCCCGCGTTGCCGAGATAATGTTCGACGAGCACCTTCACCTGCGCCTTGCCTTCGGGGGAATAAAGCGCCTCGGCGGCGCGCTGGACGATGTAGCTGACGCCGTTGAACTTCGTGGTCATCCGGCGCGACCATAGCGGGTGCAGCGGCTTCGCTTCGCCGGATTTGGTGGTGGCGTTCAGTGACTTGGGAACCACGGTGAACGCGCAGCGCGTGCCGGTGAACCCGCCGTTCTTCGAGAAGCTGCGGAACTCGATGGCGCATTCGCGCGCCCCTGGAATTTCATAAATCGAGTGCGGCAGCGCCGGGTCGGTGATGTAAGCTTCGTAGGCCGCATCAAACAAAATCACGGCCTTGTGTTCGAGCGCGTATTTCACCCATGCCGCAAGCTGCTCCCGGGTGGCGGTGGCTCCGGTCGGGTTGTTTGGGGAGCAAAGATAGATTACGTCCACCTGCCGCTTTGGGGGTTCGGGGATGAAGCCGTTGCCGGGGCGACATGGGAGATAAACAATCTTGCCGTAAGCGCCCGCCGCGTTGGCCTCGCCCGTGTGGCCGGCCATCACGTTGGTGTCCACATAGACGGGATACACCGGATCGCTTATGGCGATTCTATTCTTGCTGCCCAGAATATCGAGGATGCTGCCGCAATCGCACTTTGAACCGTCACTGACGAAGATTTCGTCGTCGGCCACGTCAAGGCCCCGGTCGCGGAAGTCATTTTTCGCAATAGCGGCGCGCAACCACTCGTAGCCCTGCTCGGGTCCGTAACCCTTGAAAGTCTCTCGCGCCGCCATCTCGTCCACGGCCTGGTGCATCGCCGCGATGACGGCGGAGGGAAGTGGTTCGGTCACGTCGCCGATGCCGCAACGAATGAGGCGCTTGGCTGCCTCGGGATTCGCTTCACAAAAGGTTTTCACGCGCCGGCCGATTTCGGGAAACAGGTAGCCCGCTTTCAGTTTTAGATAGTTCTCGTTGAGTAAGGCCATAACTTCAATGGCCAAACGCTATGCGAGTTGTGGGAGTCATGCAAGAATCCGCAAACAAGCGATGGGCAGCGGTGGGGACTCGTTTCGTACGCGAAACGTCCGGCCAAGGCTTGTATGACAGCCATGGAGTCTCAATCCATGACAAAGACCGGGACAGGCAGGTTCGACCATCGGCCGGCGCCCAGTTTTAATTCCACCGTTCTCACGCGCGAAAGATCATTTTGGCAAAGCTGGTCTTTAAGGTGCTTGCAGGAAAGCGTCTTTCTCACGCCGCTCGAGGTTTTTGCCGCGAGCGAACGCGGTGAAATATCATGGTCGAAGCTCAACCACTATCACTTACCGGGGTCGAGGTAACGCCAGAGGCGAGTGCCACGGCGACCTCCGTCGTGCCCGGCCCAACCGCCTCCCACCGGTGGCAGACCGCCGTGCTGGCCGCCATTCTTGTGGTGACAGTGTGCGTGGGCAGTTGGATGTATGCGGAGACGACGCGGGTGACCAATGAACTGACGCCGATGCTCCCCAGCAAGGGGGCAAGTCAGTTGAACCAGATGATGCAATGGCGGCTGATGGCGGTAACCATGATTCTGGGGAGTGGAGCGTTGCTGATTTTGATGACCTTCGGCGGGTTCCGATTCAGTGACCGGGCGTGGCAAAAGCGCATGAAGACGGGGTTTGCGAATTGGGAGTCGCTGACCAGTCAATTGCGGATGCAAGTCGCCGAGAAGCTCGCATTTGAGAATCTTTTGCTGCGCGAACGCAAGGGGATGGAAGCCCAACTCGTGGGCCTTACCCGGGTGAACGGAGAGCTACAGGAGGAATTGACCCGGCAGCGGCGGTCGGAAAGATTGGAGCGGAGTCTCCAACTGGCGCGGCCGGAACCAGCCCGCAACCGGGACGTGTTGGAAGTCCATGTGCAGGCACGCTTCGAGGAGATGCAAAAGCGTCAGCGTCAGTACGAATTGATCCTGAACTCGGCTGGCGAAGGCATCTGTGGCATCAACCCCGTCGGCGTCATCATTTACGTCAATCCGCCGGCGGCGCGGCTCATGGGGCTGGAGGTCAAAGCCATGGTGGGCCGCAAGGAGGTTGAGGTGTTTGGCGATCTGGCCAGGGACGATGTGGCCCCGGAGACAAGCCCCGCCCGGGGCGGGCCGTTGGACGTGGTTTTGAAACGGAAGGATGGCGGGAGCTTCGACGCAGAATTTGTGCGTTCACCCATTTATGAAAACGAGGTGTTAGTCGGTCGGGTCGTGTTGTTCAAGGACATCACCGAGCGCAAGCAATCGGCGGCGGCCTTGGAAATCAAGGCGGCGGAACTGACGCGTTCCAATGCGGAACTGGAGCAGTTTGCTTTTGTCGCGTCGCACGATTTGCAGGAGCCGTTGCGGAAAATCCGGGCGTTCGGAGACCGCTTGAAAACAAAATGCGAGGCGGCCCTGCCGGAAGAAGGTGCGGATTATCTTGCCCGCATGCAGAACGCCGCCGCCCGCATGCAGACGTTGATCAACGACCTGCTCACCTTCTCGCGGGTTATCAGTCGCACCGAACCCTTTGTCCTCGTGGATCTGGGGCAGATCACCCGGGAGGTGCTGGGCGACCTGGAAGTGCGCATCGAAAAGACCGGGGCCGAGGTCGTCGTCGGGGAACTCCCAAAAATTGAAGCGGACCCTCTGCAATTACGCCAACTGCTCCAGAATCTGATCGGCAACGCCCTCAAGTTTCAGCTGCCGAATGCGAAACCCCGAGTGGAGATTAGCGGACGAATCGTGGCCGGTCGCGAAGGTAATACCCCACTCCCGCTGGATTTTGATCAAACGGCGACGAGTGCGCCGCCGGACGAGCCGCCGTTTTTCCAACTCATCATCAAGGATAACGGTATTGGCTTTGACGAGAAATATCTGGACCGGATCTTCGCTGTGTTTCAACGCTTGCATGGCCGGCAGGAGTACGATGGTACCGGCATTGGCCTCGCCGTTTGTCGGCGCATCGTGGATCGGCACAAGGGCGTCATCACGGCGAAGAGCAAGCCGGGCGAGGGGGCGACCTTTATCGTGAACCTCCCGTTACAACATCCGGCCAAGGAAAAATCTTCGGCATGATTGACCTCAAAAACCACCTCATTCTAATGGCCGAGGATGATACCGATGACCGACTCCTCGTGCAGGAAGCCTTTGCCGAATGCGGTGTGCAGGAACAGCTTCGCTTTGTGGCCGATGGCGAGGAGTTGCTGGACTACCTCTTGGCCCGCGGCCAATACACCAAAGCTCTGACCGCGCCCCGTCCGGGCTTGATCTTGCTGGATTTGAACATGCCGCGCAAAGATGGGCGCGAGGCACTCAAGGAAATCCGCGCCCACCCGGACCTGCGCCAGATCCCCATCGTGGTCTTCACCACGTCGCGCGCCGATACCGACATCCGTACGGTTTATCAACTGGGCGCCAACTCCTTTATCACCAAGCCGGCCGCGTTTGATGTCCTCGTGACGACGGTCACAAAAATGGTTGCTTACTGGTTTGGGCTCGTTGAGCTGCCGACTATTAAAATCGCTGCGCCATGAATATCGAACCGCGAAATTTCCGGGTGTTGATTGTCGAAGACGACGAGGAAGACTTCATGCTCACGCGCGATCTCTTGAAGGACATCAAGGGCTGCGCGTACACCATCGAGTGGGCCCAGACGTTCGAGGAAGGCCTCAGCGCCATGCAAAAAAACCACCAGGACATTTGTCTGGTGGATTTCCGGTTGGGCGCCCATGACGGCGTGGAATTATTGCAGGCGGCCCGGGCCGCCGGCGCCGAGGCCCCGGTGATCTTGGTCACCGGCGCGGGGCACGCGGATGCCGACCACGCGGCGATGAAGGCCGGCGCGGCGGATTATCTCGTTAAAGGTCAGATTGAAGCGCAAACCCTGGAGCGCACGATCCGCTACGCGATCGAACGCAAACGCGCCGCGTCGCTCGCGGCGTTTGAACAGGCCCGCCTCGCGGCGTTCGGCGCCCAGGTGGGACTGGTCTTGACGTGTCGCGCGACCTTGCCGGTGATTTTGGAAAATTGCGCGGGCGCGATGGCGCAGTATCTCAATGGCACGCTGGCCCAAGTATGGACCTGCGACGGCACGGAAAAAACGCTGCAATTAAGCGCGAGCGCCGGGGCGAAAGCCGCCGCCGCGCTGTCGGCCTCCGAAAATTTGAAGCTGGACGCGCTCTTGAGTGGCCAGACGGTGTACATCCCAGAGCTGGCGACGGATCACCGCTTGGGCGGGCGCGCCTGGGCGCAGGCGGAAGGACTGGTTTCCTTTGCCGCCTACCCGTTGATGCTCGAAGGCCGGCTGGTCGGGTGCATGTCCCTCTACGGCAGCGAACCGCTGGCTGAAACCGTGCTGCAGGAACTTGGCTCCGTGGCCAACGGCGTCGCTCTGTGCATCCAACGCAAACAGGCGGAGGACGCTCTCGATGCCAGCGAAAGCCGCTACCACTCCGTCGTCGCCAGCATCAAGGAAGTGGTATTTCAAATCAGCGAGTTCGGGTATTGGTCGTTTCTCAATCCCGCTTGGACCGAGATCACCGGTTTCGCCATCGCTGACACGCTTGGGAAATCTTTTCTGGAGTACTTTCATCCCGATGATCGCGGCGCCACCCGCGCGCGGTTCGTCAAACTGGTCAATGGCGAAGGTGACCATTGCAGCTTTGAAGCCCGCCTGCTGACCCGGCAGGGTGAACCGCGGTGGGCTGAGTTGTATCTCCGCCTGACGCGGAACGAAGCCGGTTTGGTGCTGGGCGCGTCGGGCAGTTTGAGCGACATCACCGATCGCAAGCAGGCCGAAGTGCAAGTACAGAAACTCGCAGCGTTCCCGCGCGTGAATCCTAATCCCGTCCTGGAATTCACTGCCGGCGCGGAACTCAGTTACACGAATGATGCGGCGGTGGAGCTGGCTCGTTCTTTTGGCAAGGCACACATCCTGGAGATTTTGCCCGCCAACGCGGCGGACATCGTGAACGATTCGCTGACCCGGGGGGCCAAACGCCTGCGCGAGTTGGTGGTCATCAATGACCGGACCATCAGTTGGTCGTTTTTCCCCGTCGCCGACAATCATGTGGTCCATTGCTACGGTAGCGAGATCACTGAGATGTTGAGTTTGGAGACGCAGTATCGCCACGCGCAGAAACTCGAATCCGTCGGCCAGATGGCGGCGGGTATTGCGCACGACTATAACAACGTGCTGACGATCATTCAGGGTTACGCCGATTGCCTGCTCGTGAAGGTAAACGGGGACGAGTCCATGGCGAACCCGTTGAAGCAAATTTCCGGCGCCGCCCGGCGCGCGACTGTGCTCACGCGAAAATTGCTCACCTTCAGCCGCAAGCAGGTCATTCAGGCCCGGCCCCTGAACCTCAACTCCGTCCTTGCCGATTTCGGCAAGATGCTCCCGCGCTTGCTTGGCGAGGACATCGTGCTGAAAACCAGCTATGCGGAAAAACTCCCCGCCATCAAAGCGGACGACGGCATGATTGAACAGGTCGTCATGAATCTGGCGGTCAACGCCCGCGATGCCATGCCCAAAGGCGGTTGCCTGACGGTCACCACTACCGTAACCGAAATTCGCGCCAATTACGTGTTGCAACGACCCGAGGCCCGCGTCGGACTTTTTGTCACCCTCACCGTCCAGGATACCGGCTGTGGCATGGATGCCAAAACGCTGGCCCGGATTTTTGAACCATTCTTTTCCACCAAGGAAGTCGGCCGCGGCACCGGTTTGGGCCTGGCCACCGTTTACGGTATTGCGAAACAGCACCAAGGCTGGGTCGAGGTGATCAGCCAGGTCGGTCAGGGCACCACCTTCCGCGTTTTCTGGCCGGCGCTCCCCAACGTCGTGGTCGAGACGGACGACCAGCATGATACCCAGATGATTGCGCGGGGCGGGCGCGAAACCATTCTGCTCGTGGAAGACGAGCCTCTGCTCCGCGAGCTCGTGGCCAGAGTGCTCAAGGAATATGATTATCGTGTGCTCGAGGCGGAAACCGGCGTACAAGCCCTTAAGGTTTGGGAAACCTGCCAGGGAAAAGTGGACCTCCTCCTGACCGACATGGTCATGCCGGGCGGCATTGGCGGAGCGGAACTCGCTCAGCAACTTCGCCAACGCAAGCCCGACCTCCGGGTCATTTACAGCAGTGGCTACAGCACCGAGATTGGGGGCAAGAGTTTGAGCGAAACCGACCCCATGTTCCTGGCCAAGCCCTATCGTCCACCGCAACTGGCGCAACGGGTTCGCAAATGCCTCGATAATCCACCGTTGCCAATTCTGGAACTTGCGACGGCTTGAGCCTTGCTTGGCGGAGGCAGTTCTGGCGCATGGAAATCAGCGTTCGTTGTCCAACCCACCGTTTGCCCCATCCGTTTCGCTTTGCGTCTCGCTGGTTGGGATAAGAATCTTCTGACCGATCTTTAACCGGGCGGGATCCAAATCCGGGTTGGCTTCCAAAATCTCCTTCGGCGTCAACGGCTGGCCCAGCCCGCTGACGGCGTTGGCAATGGCCAAAATCGAATCCCCCTTGTGGATGGTGTAGAATTTTCCGGGCATCGGATGTGTCGCTGGCGCAATTTCACCATTGTTCGCCTCGGGCAAAGTGTTCGGCGACGGCGACTCTGAGTCTTCGGTCGAGGTGGGCGGCGAAATTTCTTTCGGGCGTGGCCGATACGGTTTCGGATTTCCATCCGCATCCAAAACCGGAAACCAACGCATTCGATCCGCCTGC
>JANYBF010000299.1 GCA_025360895.1 Verrucomicrobiota bacterium | reverse complement strand
TTCCCCCTCTCCTGGGGGAGAGGGTCGGGGTGAGGGCGAACCAAAACTCTGACTTCATGCTCTCAATCAAGTACAGTTGAACCCATCGGAGGGGTAAACGGAAAGAGTCCCTGCGAATTGAAAAGCTATTCGGGGCATTGTCTTATTTAACTGGTGCATTCTATCGCGCTAACCTAGAGCGTAGTTTTAGCGCCTTTCTGAGGTGGGGTTCGAGACCTTTGGCGCAGAAATAGAAGCCCAGTGAATTGCAATGCACGCCATCGACCAGTCCGAAGGCCTGTTCGCGCGACAACATTTCGCGTCCATCGACGTAAGAGATGAATTTGTCACCCGCGCGACGTTGGTTTGCGACGAATTCTTGGGCGGTCTTCCGCTTTTGCGCGAGCGCGCCTTCATTCTTGGCGGTCAAAGCTTCGTACGGGAAGAAGTAAGGGCCGGTGACGATGATGGGCGTTTTGGGATGGTTCTTGCGAAGCGTTTCGACGAACTTCGGCAACGTCTCCTTGAAAACTTCCGGCGTTGGGTTGCCCCAATAATCCAAAACGAAACAAGCGGCGTCGATCTCGCTGACGGCATCGGCCACGGCGGGTTCGCCGAGGCCGTTGCCGCTGAAACCGAGGTTGATGAAATCAAGGTTCAGCCAGCGCGAGAGCTGGGCCTGACAACTCATGCCGGGATTTGAAGCGCAACCGCCCTGGGTAATACTTGACCCATAATAGACGACCGGTTTGCTCAACGCGAAGGCGGCCGGTGGTTCAATTTTCGCATTCGACTCGAAAACGATTTCGTTGATCGTGACTCCCTTAGAGGCTGTCTGAGAATTCAATTTGTCGTGATTTGAGTTTTTGGTTTGAGCGATAGCGGTTGAAAAAAGTTGTATGAAATTGGCGGGATGACTTGACACGGGCCGTGTGGAGGTGCGGCTCATTTTCGCAGCAGCGCCATTGGGGCGATGAAAATCGCCGCTTACGAAACCGACCTCACTGACGCCCAATGGCAACTCTTGGAAACCCGCCTGCCCGCCGCAAAAAAGCGGGGCCGACCGCGCACCTCGTTGCGCGCCGTCTGCGACGCCATCTTCTACATCGCCAAGGCGGGTTGCCCATGGCGACTGCTCCCGCAAACTTTTCCCCCCTGGAAAACCGTCTATCATCACTTCCACCAATGGAGTCGCAACGGACTGTTGGGCCAACTCAACACCCAACTCCGCGCCGCGGCGCGCAAGGCCGAGGACAAACGAACCCGACCCACCGCCGCCGTGCTCGACAGTCAAACCGTGCGCTCCAATCCGCACGGCGGCCCGGTCGGCTACGACGCGGGCAAAAAGACCAAGGGGCGCAAACGCTTCCTGCTGGTGGACACACTGGGTTGGGTGCTGGGCGCAGCGGTGCAACCGGCGAACACGCCGGAACGCGCCGGAGCGATGACTCTGCTCGAACCCGTGCTGCCGCACTTCACTTGGCTGCGTAAACTCTGGGTGGACGGTGGCTACACCGGAGCAGACTTCGCCGCATGGGTCAAAACCCAGCGACCCAAACTGGAAGTCGAAGTCATCAAACGCAGCGACGACGTGAGCGGGTTCAAGGTGTTGCCCAAACGCTGGGTGGTCGAACGCACGTTCGGCTGGTTGATGCAGCATCGCCGGTTGGGGCGCGACTACGAACAAGCCCAAACCAGCGCCACCGGCTGGATTTTCGTCGCCATGATCCGCGTCATGCTTCGCAGACTCGCTTGATTCCATGCCCTTCTTCATTTCTCAGACAGGGTCTTAGGTGGCGCTCAAAAGATTTCGCTACTGATGGAGCTGGTGTAGGGCGCACCGCGTGGTTGGCGGATTTTATTCCAGCGTGTGTCCCTTGTCTGCAAAACTGCAGCGAGGATTTTCACCAACTGCACCGATTGAGTATTTGCCACCACGAGGGCAGGTGAGCGTGTAACGAATAACGCGATTTGTTCCAAATGTACCGTGAAGGTCTGCTTCCGTGGGAAAGTCTGTTGCTAATTTATGTTCAGCATTTGCCCATGCATTTTTTGCATCGCGAATTTGTTTCAAGTTATTGATGCAGGCATTCCGGTAGGCTTGGCTTCGTGCCGGGAGAAAACTTGGGATGGCTATTGCGGCCAGAACCAGCCATGTGAAAGCGACCAAAATTGTGAGAACCAATCGTTTTCTTCCCAAGAAAGCCACTCCAAGCCAGATAGCAACCACTGTTATGGCGAAAGCAATAAGTACCAGCACGGATTCACCGCGTCCGGGGCCGTCTGACAGCCATTTCATCATGGGCAAGCCTCACCCGAGTGACTTCCGCCACCGCCCCAACTGCTTCGCCACTTCCTTCGTGCCGGGGGCGCCGGGGAGATTGCGTTTGGCCATCGCGCGGGTCAGATCGAACACGCCCAGCGCGTCGCGGCCAAAGGTTTTGTCCACGGATTGCAGGTCGGCGAGGGTGAGTTTGTTTAGCGGTTTGCCCGAGCCTTCGGCCAGTGCCACCACCGCGCCCACGACGTGATGGGCTTTGCGGAACGGCATGTTTTGTTGCACGAGATAATCGGCGAGGTCGGTCGCGAGCAGCGCGGGATCGCTTGCGGCGGCGAGGCAGGTGGCGGCGTTCACGCTGGTGTGTTGTAGCATGGCGGACATGAGTCGCACGCAGGCGCGCACGGTGTCGGCGGTGTCGAACAGCCGTTCCTTATCCTCTTGCAAGTCGCGATTGTAGGTCATGGGCAGGCCCTTGAGCAGTGTGAGCAGCGCCATGAGGTTGCCATACACGCGCCCGGTCTTGCCGCGCGTCAATTCGGCCACATCGGGATTTTTCTTCTGCGGCATGAGCGACGAGCCGGTGGTGTAGGCGTCGGCGATCTTGATGAAGTTGAACTCCGCGCTGGCCCAGAGAATCACGTCTTCCGCGAGGCGCGACAGGTGCATGGCGAGCACCGCACCGGCGGCGCAGAATTCGATGGCGAAATCGCGGTCGCTCACGGCGTCCATGGAATTTTGCGTGAGCTGGACCTGGCCGGCGTCGTTCACAAAATTCAGTAGTTTCGCGACGAGTTCGCGTTTCAGTGGCAAGGTTGAACCGGCGATCGCGCCGCTGCCGAGCGGGCAGACGTTCACGCGCGAGTAACAATCCCAGAGCCGCTCGCAATCGCGTTCGAGCATCTCGACGTAGGCGAGCAGGTGATGCGCGAAATAGACGGGCTGCGCACGTTGCAGGTGCGTGAAGCCGGGAATGAGGACGTCGGCATTGTGTTCGCCGACGGTGACGAGCGTGCGTTGCAGACCGACGATCTCGCCGAGCAGCACGGAGATTTCGTCGCGCAACCAGAGGCGCACGTCGAGGGCGACCTGGTCGTTGCGCGAGCGACCGGTGTGGAGTTTCGCCCCGGCGGGCACGCGTTCGGTGAGCGTGGCCTCGATGTTCATGTGAACGTCTTCGAGTTCGGGCCGCCACTTGAATTTGCCGGCGGTGATCTCTTTCCCAATCTGGTGCAAGCCATTGATGATCGCCTTGGATTCTGCGGCCGTGAGTACCCCGATCGTTTTGAGCATCGTGGCGTGGGCCATCGAGCCGGCGATGTCATGTCGCCACAGACGCCAGTCAAACGAGATGGATTCGGAGAAAGCAGCGACATCAGCGCCGGGGCCGCTGACGAAGCGTCCGCTGCGGGAAACGGGAGAAGTTGGAGGGATTTTTTTCATGCGGTTCAAGCGCATCAAATGTGGCGCGCACGCCTGGAAAAGTCACTCTCAATCCAGAGACCGCGCGGGCTGATATCGGAGGTTTAGCGTCAAAGCAATCACATGAAAAACCCACAAAAAACCCGCTTCCGTTTCGGGAAGCGGGTGAAGTTTGGCGGCGGAAAGCCGGCGGCGGCTTACTTCGCTGCGGGCGGCGCGGCCGGGGCGTTGGTCAACGGCGGAATGACGCTCACGGAGCCATCGGCGTTAACCTCCACATTGAGATCGAATTGATTGGTCTTGTCGTTCTTGGACGGTGGCTGCATGAGTCGCTGCGCGCCTTTCGGTTCGTCGGAGAATAAACCTTTGCGGAGCCAGTCAAGCCGGCGGGCGATGGAAAGTTCCTCCTTCAATTTGGAAACCTGCGCGCGCAAGACAGCAAGGTCGTTGAACTGCCGTTCCAATTCGGCTTTCTCCACCATCATGCGCTTGAGTTCCTTTTCGAGGAACGCCTTGTCGCCTTCGGACGCGGTGAGCTTGCGTTGGGTGTCTTCAATTTGCGAGGTCAGATTGGTGAGGGCGGCGCTCAGGCTGATGGCCTTCTCGTCGAGTTCGTGATTCTGCGTCTCCAACGCTGCAATCCGCTGATCGCGTTGCGCCACGGCGGTCTGGCTGGCCTTGAGGGTGGCTTCAGTATTCGATAACGCCCCGGCGACGGCGGTGAACTTATTGGTCAGATTGGCGAATTCTCCGCGCGTGCTGGCAAGTTCGGTGCGGGTGCTGGTGAGATCATTGGTGAGTTGCGTATTGACCTGACGCTGTTCCGTCAGGTCGCCGGTCGTCTTCACCAGCTCGTTTGAATGGTATAGAATGGTTTCGACATCCTTGAGCTTCTCGACGGTGGCTTGCTTTTTGGTGCTGATCAACACGACCACCAAGCCGATACAAACGACCGCCAAAATAATGACCCCAATTAAATTTTTCATACGACCATGGAAATTGCCGGGTGCGGCTGACTTTGGCAAGTACCTAAAAGGTCCCGACCCGGGCATTTTGGGTATGCTCGCTCACGGGCGGGCGCTGAGAAAAAGGCCGCGCTATCGGGGTGCAAGCTCGGTGATAACTTGCGCAGGTTTTGCGCGGCAGCGAATCCCCTTTGCGCAATAACTGCGCGCCTGGGCGCGGCGGCACCCGGATATCCCCGTGTTTCAGCACTGGCACGATCATTGCAAAGGCGACCCACGTAACGCGAAGTCGCAAGTGTGCGCCTTGGCGAATCGAATCACCCAAAGAATCAAAAAACAAAACCAATCCGGAGAACAGAATATGAAATTAAACCAAAAAATAATGGCGGCAACCCTGTCCGTCGCGATGGGCTTAAGCGTCAGCCAGGCTTTCGCCCAGAATGATAATGGTAATCAACCGCAACGAAACCGCCCGCCGGGCGACCAAGCCGGTGGCGACCGGGGGCCACGGAATTTTGATCCGGCGGAAATGCAGAAACGCATGATGGAGCGTTACCAGGAAGCCCTGGAAATCACGGACAACGCCGAATGGAAGGCCATTGAACCGATGATTCAAAAGGTAACCGAAGCCCGC
This sequence comes from Verrucomicrobiota bacterium, assembly GCA_025360895.1. Classification (GTDB taxonomy): domain Bacteria; phylum Verrucomicrobiota; class Verrucomicrobiia; order Limisphaerales; family JADLHS01; genus JADLHS01. The sequence goes on along the minus strand of JANYBF010000299.1, from coordinate 2,214 downwards.
ATGCAAAGCATGAGTGGCATGGGTCGCGGGATGTTTGGCGGTCGCGGCAATCGCGGGGGAGGCGGCGGAGCCGATAACGGCGGTGGCGGGTCGCGCGGCGGCGGTTTTGGCCAGCCCAATCCGGATGCTGAAGCGTTACAAAAGGCAATTGACGCGAAGGCGTCCAAAGCGGAAATCAAAGCCGCCTTGGCCAAATATGTCGAGTCTCGCAAGGCCAAGCTGGCCGCGTTGGAGAAAGCCCAGGCCGAATTGCGCGCGGTGCTTACGCCCCGGCAGGAAGCCATCGCCACCTTGAACGGGTTGCTTTAATTCAGCGTCCCGTCCACCCGGCGGGCGGGGATGCGGGAATTTTTACCATGACGGAGAGCAAAGAACTGGACTCGCCTTTACGACCGTTGCTGGACCGCATGATTGCGGCCCGGCAATTGTCGCCGGTGGACGCGGACAGCCTGACGCAGTTGGGCGATCCGGCGGCCGCCGGCATCCAAAAGGAAGATGACGTTCTCCGCTGGCTGGCGGGTGAGTACGAGCTTGGTTTTACCACGCTGGATGACGTGGAACCGGATCGCCAGTTGCTCTCGCTTTTCCCCGCGCGCATTTTGCTGAAGGAGGAACTCCTTCCGCTCCGCCGGGTCAATGGGACGGTGGAAGTCGCCACCAGCCGCCTCTTCGCCACGCAAGGACTGGATGCACTCAAAACCCTGACCGGCCTGAATCTCGCGCCGGTTCTCGCGCCCAGCGAGGCCATTCAGCGTGAAATAAAAAAGCGCCTCGGCGTCGGCGCGGATACGATGGATACGTTGGCCGGAGAGTCGTTGCAAGTGGTGGACGAGGGCGCGAAGGAGGATAACGATCTCGATGTTGATGCCGAGGACGCCTCCATCATTCGCTTCGTCAATCAAGTCCTTCGGGACGCCATTGAGTTGCGCGCTTCGGACATTCATCTCGAACCGTTCGAACACGAATTTCACATTCGCTACCGCGTGGACGGTGTGTTGCAGGAAACCGCCGTGCCCGCGCAGATCAAACGGTTTCAGCCGGCCATCGTTTCGCGGCTCAAAATCCTGAGCCACCTCAACATCGCGGAGAAGCGGTTGCCGCAGGATGGCCGCATCAAGATCCGGCTGGATGCGAACGAAGTGGACATTCGCGTGTCCGTCATTCCCATGTTGCACGGCGAAGCGGTGGTGCTGCGTTTGCTCCGGCAAAACGCCACGTTGCTCGGCATCGGCGAAATCGGTTTAGGACCCCGCGAGTTGAAATCTTTTCGGCGCGTTCTCGGCTTGCCGCATGGAATTATTCTCGTCACCGGACCGACCGGCAGTGGCAAGACGACGACCCTGTACACTGCGCTCAACGAGATCAACGATCACGTTCGCAAGATCATAACCATCGAAGACCCGATTGAGTACCAGCTCAAAGGCATCAACCAGATTCAAGTCTCGGAAAAGGCCGGACTGACCTTCGCGCGTGGGCTGCGTTCGATTCTGCGCCATGATCCGGACGTGATTCTGATCGGCGAAATCCGCGATCAAGAAACGGCGCAGATCGCCGTGCAGGCGTCGCTCACCGGTCACTTGGTTTTCTCGACGCTTCACACAAACGACGCGCCCGGCGCCGTGACGCGGCTGGTGGATATGGGGGTGGAACCGTATCTCGTCGCCTCGTCGCTCGAAGCGGTACTCGCGCAACGGCTCGTCCGCGTCCTTTGCCCCCGCTGCAAGCAGCCCGACACATCGCCGACCACGCATGCAATCAAGGAACAGATTGGAATTCCGGCCGACACCATTGTCTTCCACGCCGTCGGCTGCCGGGAATGTCGCAATACCGGCTACCACGGCCGGCAGGCCATCTTCGAGTGGATGGACATTGACAATGATCTTCGGCAGATGGTGCTCAAGAATTGTTCCTCGGGTGAAATCGCCCAGGTGGCCCGTCGCAACGGTCTCCGCGTATTGAGCGAAGACGGTTGGCGGCTCGTGCGGGCCGGCATCACCACACCGGAAGAGGTAATGCGCGTGACGAAAGACCAGGCGTTGAACAATGTGGTGCCCGAAGCGGAGCCCAAGCCGGCCATCGAAGTTCGCGCACCGAAACAAGCCCATGCCGCTGTTTGATTACAAAGCGCTCCAGACCGATGGCGCGATTGCCCAAGGCCAGTTCGAAGCGGCCGGCCGGCCGGAGGCGTTTCGTCACATCGAAGGCCTGGGTTTG
>JANYBF010000315.1 GCA_025360895.1 Verrucomicrobiota bacterium | reverse complement strand
GCGCGCACGGGCGAGTTCACCCCGCCGGGGATGTATTGGAGCGCTTCGGCGAAAAGCGCATCCGATTTGGCTCGCGAAAACATGGGCATCACCATAACAACGTGCATCAAATCATCAAACCGCTAAATCTCCAGACCGATTCAGTCATCCCACGCCATCCAGCTTTGACTTGTTTCCCGACCCGCGCCACTCTGCCCGCGCAATGAACCGTGTCCGCCTGCTGCCGGAACAAGTCGCCAATCAAATCGCCGCCGGCGAGGTGATTGAGCGGCCGGCCAGCATCGTGAAAGAACTCGTCGAGAACTCGCTCGACGCGCAGGCCACGAGGATTACGGTGGAAATTCAGGCGGGTGGTCGCAGTCTGGTGCGCGTGCTTGACGACGGCCTCGGTATGAGCCGTGACGACGCCCTGCTCTGCCTCGAACGCCACGCGACGAGCAAAATCCGGAAAGCCGAAGACCTGGCCGCCATCGTGACGATGGGGTTTCGTGGCGAAGCGTTGCCGAGCATCGCCAGTGTCAGCCGTTTTTCGCTCACGACCCGCGAGCGCGCAGACGATTCGCCCGAAGGCACACAAGTCATCGTCAACGGCGGAAAGATCGTCGAAGTCAAGGCGGCGGGCAGCGCGCCGGGCACGAACGTGGAAGTGCGTTCGTTGTTTTTCAACCTGCCCGCCCGGCGAAAGTTCATGCGCACGGAGGAAACCGAGGCGGCACATGTGCAACATTATCTGACGCTGGCCGCGCTGGCGTTTCCGGAAGTGGCGTTCACGTTCGTCAAGGACGGGCGCACGATCTGGCAACTGGCCGCCCACAAGAGCGGACCGGACGCAGCGGAAAAACTCGCCGCCTTGCGCGAACGGCTCCGGGCGCTGCTGGGCGAGACGAAATTGCTGCCGGTGGAGTTCACCACCGAGTTTATCGAATCACGCGCGGCCCCCGAGGAGGAGTCCTTTGAAACCGCACTCCCAGCCAACACGTCTCCGCCTGCCCCACATGCTTCGCATTTCCGGCTTTGGGGTTTGATCGGTGTGCCGGGGGTTTCCCGCTCGACGCGCGAGGATCAATTCGTCTTCGTCAATCGCCGCCCGGTGGAAAATCGCGGAATCAACTTTGCCCTGCTTGAAGGTTATCACACGGCGTTGATGAAAGGCCGCTATCCGGTTTGCTGTCTGTTTCTGGAAATCGATCCCGCCGCAGTCGACGTAAACATTCATCCGTCCAAGCGCGAGGTAAAATTTCATCGCGAAGGCGATGTGCGCCGCAGCGTGGCACAAGGTGTACGGAAGGCATTGCTCAAATTTCATTCACCGGAAACGTCGAAGGAAACCGTCCAACCTCCAGCATCCCACATCCAACACCCAGGTGGATCCACGCCGACAACTGCCCCAATCCCGGCAACGGATGAATTGCCAAACTTCGTCACCACGAGCGCAAAGTCAATTTCACCGATACCGCAACAAACACCTTTGCGAATGGGCTTCGCACCCAAGCCACTGGCATCCGGCAATCCACTGACACAATCACCAGTCGCGGCGGCAACCCACATCCCGACAGGCAAAACCGTAGACCTACCCACCGAATCCCCTCCGCCTTCCGCCTTCCGCCTTCCGCCCTCCGCCTCACCGCTTCTCAGTGTGCCACTGCGGCTGGTCGGCGTGGTGGGCAGACTGTACGTGGTGCTGGAATCGGATCGCGGGCTGGTGTTACTGGATCAACACGCCGCTCATGAACGGATTTTATTCGAACAAATGCTGGAGCGATTGGAGCAAGGCATGCAATCGCCGGCGCAGAGACTTTTGTTGCCGGAAACCCTTGAGCTGTCGCCCCGCGACGCGAATTTCCTGCGCGGCCAGCTCGCGACGCTGACGCGGCTGGGCGTGGGATTGAGTGAGTTTGGCGAGCGAACGTTCCTGCTTGATGCGCTGCCACCGTTCGTAAAAGTGGCGGACGCGCGGAGCTTCACCCTCAATCTGGTGGACGAGTTGAAGGCCGCCGGGCAGGAGTTAAACTCCGCACGCCTCGGCGAACACGTCGTGGCAAAAACCGTCTGCCGCCATGCGGTGAAAGCCAATGATCCGCTCAAGGGCCGCGAACTGGAGAATCTCGTCGAAGACTTGCGCCAGTGCGCCATGCCCTACACCTGCCCGCATGGCCGACCGACAATCATCGAGATGAATTACCGCGAACTGGAGCGAAAATTTGGCCGGATCCAATAGCACTCCCGGTGCTTTTTGCCAAATAAGGCTTGCGATCCAACGGGCGGCAGATAGTCTCTGCAACCGTAATTTGGAACAGGATCAATATGGCAAGAATTTGTGAACTCACCGGTGTCGGCCCGCGCAAGGGCAGCATCATCTGGCGCAGTGGTAAATCAAAGAAGAGCGGCGGCATCGGCATGCACATCACCGCCATCACCAAGCGCAAGTTTATGCCGAACCTTCAGCGTGTAAAGGCGCTGATCAATGGCGAAGTGCGCTACATTCGCGTTTCCACCCGCGCCCTTAAAAAGGGACTTGTAACCAAAGCGCCCAAGCGCACTTGGAAAAAGCCCGAGGCGGCCAAAGCCAAAAGTTAAGCCGTAACCTGTGGATTTATTTGCTGAAGCGTTGAAAGGGAGAAATCCCCTTCAACGCTTCATTTTTTATTCGTTAACGAGGTTTGAGCATCCCGGCGTCAATCATTCGCGTCCAACGTTCCTGCTCGGTAATCGGAATCAAGCCACCTTGCACCTTTTGCCAGGCGTTTTCACGCATCGAACGCCAGCCCAGTTTTCGCGCGGCATCGCGGAGTTGACTGGTCTTGGCGCCGGGTTGGATGAGATCGGCGATCGCTTCGTCCAAGAGAAACATCTCGTAAATCGCCACGCGACCGCGATGGCCCTTCTGGTTGCACTCAACGCAACCACAACCGCGCCAGGCCTGGACGGCACCGGGTTCAAACCCCAGCGTCTTGGCCATTTCCTTGCGCACGCCGGGTGCAATCTCCAGGTCGGGCTCCGCGCAGTGCCGGCAAATCCGGCGCGCGAGCCGTTGTGAAATACTGCACACGAGCGAAGCCGCGACGAGATAGGGCTCGATTTTCATTTCGAGCAGGCGCGTCACCGCGCTGATACTATCGTTGGTGTGCAAGGTGGAAAAAACCAGATGGCCGGTTTGCGCGGCTCGAATGGCAATCTCCGCCGTCTCGAAATCGCG
>JANYBF010000270.1 GCA_025360895.1 Verrucomicrobiota bacterium | reverse complement strand
CTGCCGATCTTGATCAAGGACGACGGCACGGCGCGTGGGTTCACGCAGATTTTGCTCGCCTACACGTTGAGCACCATTACGGCGTTGCTCGGCTTGTCCACGCTCTGGCTCGCCTGCGGCACGCTGGCGCGTGACATCGAGGAATGCCAGATCCAGATGATCGCGGTGAAGCCGGTCGCCCGCTGGCAGATCTGGCTGGGCAAATGGCTGGGCATCGTGACGCTGAATGCGGCGTTGCTGGCCATCTCGGGGCTGAGTGTTTACGTCCTGTTGCAATGGCGCGCGACGAAGCTGCCGGAAGCGGAACAGAAGATTCTCCGCAACGAAGTACTGGTCGCGCGGGGTTCGGCGCGGGAGCCGAAGCCGGAAAAAGATTTGGAAGCGGCAACCACCCGCCGGCTCGAAGAGGTGTTGGCAAAAACGCCGGGGGCAAAGCTCGACGTGGTGGCCATGCGGCGGCAGATCAAAGAAGAATTCAAAGCCGAGTTGCAGGTCGTGCCTCCCGGATACACGCGGCCCTGGCAGATTGATCTGGGCTTCGCCAAATATTATCTGCGGGATCAACCGTTGTATCTCCGCGTGAAGTTCAATGCCGCCGAGAAAAGTCCTTCCGGCACGTTCCTCGCGTTGTGGCAGGTAGGCGTGCCCGAAAAGACGAAGCTTTGGCGTACGGAAGTTCCGATGAGCCTGGCGCCGGACACGTTTCATGAATTCCAAATTGCCCCCAATCTCTTCGACGAGAACGGGGTGCTGACAATCCTGTTCGTCAACCCGAACAATACCGCGTTGCTCTTCCCGCTGGACGATGGAATGGAGGTTTTGTACCGCGAAGGTGGCTTCGGGCTAAACTTTACGCGCGGGTTGGGCATCATTTTTTGCTGGATGATTTTGTTGACGACGCTCGGCTTGGCGGCGGCGAGTTTTCTGTCCTTTCCCGTAGCCGCTTTTGCTTCACTGGCGGTGCTGATGATGTCGCTTTCCAGCGGCACGCTGGCGAACGCGGTGGAAGAGGGCACGATCATGGGGACAGACTCAGAAACCGGAATATCCGGCCGCTCCCCCGTGGATTCCTTCGCCATCCCGCTGTTTCGTGGGGTATTGCAGATCATTAATCTGGCCAAAGATTTTTCGCCGATTGATTTGTTGAGCGCGGGCCGGAGCATTACGTGGAGCGAGCTGGGCAAAGCCTTTGTTCAGATTGTGCTATTGCTCGGCGGCATCATAGCCACGGTCGGCATCTGGTCATTCAGCCGGCGCGAGCTGGCCACGGCCCAGGGAACCCAATGAACCCTCGTTTGAAAAAAGTTCTCCTGTTGCTGCTCGCCGTCAGCCTGCTCGTCGGGGTGTCGCGGGTGCAGCGCGCATTGAACTTCGATCGTGAGCGGTTGGGGCTGACCCGCATTGACCCGCTGGAGAATGCGCCGCCCGTACTGGCGTTCACGACGGTGGCGCTGGGCGGGTTTCGCGGCCTCATCGCCAACGCCCTCTGGATTCGCGCCAACGATTTGCAGGAGGAGGACAAGTTTTTTGAAATGGCGCAACTGGCGGACTGGATCACCAAGCTCGAACCCCATTTCGTCCAGGTCTGGCTCGTACAAGCCTGGAACATGGCTTATAACATTTCCGTCAAGTTCAAGGATTTCGACGATCGTTGGCGCTGGGTGCAACGCGGCATCGCCCTGCTGCGGGACGACGGGTTGCGGTTCAACCCGAACGAGACGCTGATCTATCGTGAACTGGCGTGGTTCTTCCAACATAAGATGGGCGCCAACCTCGACGATGCGAACATGCGTTACAAGCAGGAGTGGTTGAAGGAAATGTCCAAAGTCTTCGCCAATAAACCGCCCGACCTGGATGAATTGCTCAATGCGCAGACCGACGACGCGCGGCAGCGATTTCAGTTGCTGACCAACAAATACAAGATGGACCCGAAGTTTATGAAGCAGGTGGACGAGCGCTATGGGCCGCTGGAATGGCGCCTCCCCGAATCGCACGCCATTTACTGGGCGGCGCTGGGATTGGAAAAGGCCCGGGAGCATCCGACGAAAATAAAGCCGGAGGACTTGATCCAGTTGCGCCGCGCGGTTTACCAGTCCATGCAATTGAGCTTCCAGCGGGGCCGACTCGCGTCGAATCCCTTCGCCAAATCCTTCGAGTTCGGTCCGAACCTCGAGATCATTCCAAAGGTCAGCGCGGCCTACGAACAGGCGATGGCAGAAGACGCGCCGAATCGCGACCATATCGAGAAAGCGCACCGGAATTTTCTGCGCGATGCGGTTTATTTTCTCTACGAAAACAACCGCCTGGCGGATTCTGCACAGTGGTACAAATATCTCGGTGAAAAGTACCCCGACAAATTCCTGATTGATGGCAACACGAACTCGTTTCCGCGCAACCTCAGTCTGAACGAATATGCCGTGGCGCGCATTGTGGAGGATTTGGGTGAGACTTCGACTGACCGCGTAAAGGCTGCCATCGAGGGGATGTTGATCCGTGGTTATGTGGATCTGGTCACGGGCCAGCATGAACGGTCCGCCGGGTACCGGCTCAAGGCCCGGATGTTGCGGGACTCCTTCATGAGCAACATCAATGGGAGCGGCGACCGCATCGGGTTGCCGCCGGTTGAACAGACGGAAAAGGAAATCCGCGAACGACTACTTGATCCGACCACCGCAATGATGCCGTTCGAGATGCGCGCCATTTTGCGGACCGAGTTGCGGATGCCACCCGAAATCGCCGCGCCAGCCGCGAGCAGCAACGCCCCGACCAGCGGAACCAACGGCCCCGTAGTTCCGCCGGGCAAGTAGATCCCATCAGGTCAATTTGTCAGACCCAACCTTATCCCTTGCCGGGCACTTCCAGCCACCACCAGCTTTATTCAAGGGTTAATCGGCTACCCCCATATCTCAAAGCCTCCCACCAGTGGGAGTGCAGATGGCGGTATCGGGCGACACGATGGTCGGCGGCGTTGAATCCCGAGACGACTAGGGAAGCGCTGATTTAATCGGCACGCAGAAAATTCGACTCGGTTTCGACCGTCAAAATCACCTTCCCTTGAAATCAAAATCGCTCCTGCGACATCCTACGCACCATCTGAAATCTGAAGTTCAGGCAAAATTACCAACTCCGATTAAATCAGCGCTTCCCTAGGAGATACTTCAAAATCCTTGCGCCTTCGCCGTGCTATCTCCCAACCTCGTCACGTCCGGCGAAGATTTTTACGCCAAGGTTAGCGCCGAGGAAAGCGGAGGCAGGCTTTCTTTGCGGCCTCTGCGTTTAATCGGATGGCCCAGCGGTTTGGTTGCGGTTTCGCTGCCCTATGGCTTTGCGTTGAGCGTCTTCGGCCGCCGCCCCGATATTTCTCGCACGCCGGACAAGGAATCTTGAAAGAAGTCTCCGGTTCCTGCGAATGTATGCCTGTGCCAGTAATTCGCATCCGAGATCCCGGCGCCGCTGACCGCCTCCTGGCGGGTTAACCGATTTTGCTTTTCAAGCTACGGAGAGAACCCTATCACCTCGCCAGCCCAATATGAGCGAACCTGCCACTAAAGAGTCATCGCCCCGGTTGATCTCGCTCGATGCGTATCGCGGCTTCGTCATGTTCCTGATGCTGGGCGAGGTGTTCCATTTCTGTCGCGTGGCCCGGGCACTGCCGGACAGCGGCTTTTGGAAATTCCTTTGCCACCACCAATCGCACGTCGAGTGGCTCGGCTGTTCCTTGCACGATCTGATTCAGCCCTCGTTCTCGTTCCTGGTCGGCGTGGCGCT
>JANYBF010000184.1 GCA_025360895.1 Verrucomicrobiota bacterium | reverse complement strand
CCGGAGCGCAGCGGAGCGTCATTCCAATCCGTGGTTGAGCCGTGCCCGTAAAAGCGTGCGGCTCACGGGCCGGGGCCCGGCTAGTCTGCTGAGGCCATCCGCTCTGCGCGCCTCATTCCTCGTCCCTCACCTCTGCGATCTCTGCGTTAAAAAATCTTCGCTGGTCAGTCCACGAACCCCAGCTCGTTGGAGAGCAAAAGCACTTGGGCGTATTTCTCCAGCGGCGACAGAGTCGCAGTGCTGGGCGGAGGCAAGGTGAGAAAGTTTTCGGCGGTGCGAAGTTCGTCCCGCTCCGCCGGGCGTTGCCAGGCGAGCCGGCAGAGCGTTTGGATTTTTTCCGCGTTGCTGGCCGCCTGTTTGACTTCGGGGCGCGCGACCAGGCTGCGCGCCTGCTCAATCACAAACGGGCTGTTCAGCATGAACAACGCCTGCTGTGGCACGGTGGTGGTGAAGCGGCCCTGGCTGCTGACGTCCGGATTCGCGAAGTCAAACGTGCGAAACAGGCCGGGCAGATTCTGGCGATCAATCAGGCCATACACGGTGCGCCGCAGCGAGAACGGTTCGGCGATAATATCCACCGGCAAGCCGCCGACCGTCGCGTCGAGTTTGCCGGAAACCGCCAGCAGGGTGTCGCGCATCGCTTCAAAATCAAGCCGGCGACGGTTCATGCGCGAGAGATAGTGATTGTCCGGGTCGGCCTTGACGCTGGCGGCACTGGCCTCGCTGCTTTGCTGATAGGTGGCGGAAAGCACAATCAGCCGGTGCAGTTTCTTTGTGCTCCAACCGTCGGCCATGAACGAGGCCGCCAGGTAGTCGAGCAGCTCGCGTTGCTCTGGCACTTCGGTGCGCACGCCAAAATCACCGGGCGTATGGACGAGGCCCTCGCCAAAATGATGCCGCCAGACGCGGTTGACATAGACCCGCGCCGTGAGCGGATTGTCGCGACTGGCGATGGCTTGAGCGAGTTCCAGCCGTCCGCTGCCGTTGGTGAAAGGCACAGAACTGACCGCGCTCAATACTTCCAGAAATCGGCGCGGCGCTTCGGGGCCGGGATTGCCGGCGTTGCCGCGCAGAAAGACGTGGGAGTTGCCGGGGTTGGCCCGGTCGGCCATCGCCATGGCGCGCAACGGCACGCCGGGATGCGTCCAACTCAGCGCCTCGATGCGATTGCGAAACGGCGCCGCGCCCTCGCCCAGTCGGCGGGCATGAATCTTTCGCACTTCGTCCTTGGGTGGATTGGCCGGAGCGCCGTCGGCAAAAAGCGCCTGCCGCAAAGCCTCGTGGTCGGGATCCGGCAAGGCCGTCGGCACGGGCTTCTTTTCGTTCGCCGCCACAGTCAGATTGGTTTTCCAATCGGCGTCAATCTCCCGGAACAATTTGGTGTAGGCTTCAGCGACCTGTTTCAATGAATCCGGCGCGTGCCCGGCGAGGGCTTTGGCCACGACGGGATTTACCGAGGTCGAATCGGCGGAGAACCTCGCGAGCAACGGTTGGGTGTTCGTGGCAAAATCGGCTTCCGGCAGTTTGGACAGTTCAAACCACGGCGTGTAAATGGGGTCGGGCTTCTGGCTGCGCGCGTCGAGATCGGTGATCCAGCGGCGCAGCACGCCGGGAATGAGTTTCCGTTCAACGGCAAAGGTTTCAAACTTGGCCGGATCCTCAATGGATTTAGCCTCCCGCACGTTCAGCAGATAATCGCCGACGTTATGCCGCAGTTCGCCGATGAACTTGGCGATTTCCTTGTCCTTGAACTCCTCCATCTCCACTTCGATTTTCGCCTTCTGCTTGAGATAATCTTGGTAATCCGGCGAATCGCGCAGCGGTCGGAGCAACGGTTGCTCAGCCGGCTCCTCGCTGCTCGCAAACACACCGTGCAACGCGTAGTAGTCCTTCGTCGGGATGGGATCAAACTTATGGTCATGGCAACGGGCGCAACTGACCGTGAGGCCCAACGTGCCGCGCGTGACCAGATCAATCCGGTCGTCGATGATGTCGTTCTGATTATTCAGAAACCGGCGGCCGAGCGTGAGAAAGCCCAGCGCCGTCAGCGGGGTTTTGTCTTTGCTCTGCGGCAAACGGTCGGCGGCGATTTGTTCGATTAAAAATTGATCGTACGGTTTGTCCTCGTTGAAAGCGCGCACGACGTAATCCCGATAGGTGTAGGAAAACGGATACCGCCGTTCCTCGCCCCCAGCCAGATAACCTTTCGTATCCGCATACCGCGCCACGTCCAGCCAGTAGCGACCCCAGCGCTCGCCATAATGCGGCGAGGCGAGCAGGCGATCCACCAATTGCACGTAAGCGTCGGGCCGTTTGTCTTTCTCGAACGCCTCGACTGCTTCCGGCGTCGGCGGCAGCCCGAGCAAATCGTAATTGATCCGGCGGATGAGCGTCCGCCGATCCGCCGGTGGCGCGGGCTTGAGTTTTTTCTGCTCCAGCTTCGCCAACACGAAGGCGTCCACGGGCGTTTGCACCCAGCGCGACCTCGCTATTTCCGGCAGCGCAGGTTTCGTCACCGGCTGAAACGCCCAATGGCGTGCGCGGGCTTCGGCGACGTCCCGGAGTGAGCGTGGTCCGCTGCCGGTGCGCGGATCGGGCGCGCCCATTTTGACCCACGCTTCGAGGTTCGCGATCTGCTCGGCGGAAAGTTTTTTGTTCTTGGGCGGCATTTGCAGATCCGGATCGGCGTAACGGACCGCCTTGATCAACGAACTGGCCTCCACATCGCCTGGCACAATGACCGGGCCGTCGGTGCCGCCTTTGAACAAGCCTTCGCGCGTGTCGAGCCGCAGGCCGCCCTTTACTTTTTCGGCCTTGTCGCTGTGACAAGAGTAGCAATGCTCGACGAGTACGGGCCGGATTTTGTTCTCGAAGAATTCGATTTGCTCCAGTGTTGGTTCGGCGGCAGGCGAGCAAATAACTGTAGCCGATAAGAAGAGAACGACGTGGTAGGGCGCGTCACTCCGTGCGCGCCATTTTGGGTTTAG
>JANYBF010000305.1 GCA_025360895.1 Verrucomicrobiota bacterium | reverse complement strand
CGCAAGTATTCGAGCGCCTGCGTGCCGCTCGGGGCGGTGCGCGCGTGGATGCCCCACTTGCTGGCCTGGAGGGCGAGGATGCGGCAATTGGTCGGGTTGTCGTCCACGATCAGCAGGCGCAAATCAGCCAACTGCGGCTGGCGTTGGTCGAGTGGGGAAGCGCTGGTGGGCCGAGTGGCGGGGAGCGGGAGCGTGAAGTTGAAGGTGGACCCCGCACCCGGGGCGCTCTCTGCCCAGATCCGTCCGCCCATCAATTCCACCAACCGCCGGCTGATGGATAAACCCAAACCGGTGCCGCCGAACTGCCGCGCGGTGGAAGCATCCGTTTGCTCGAACGGAAGAAACAATCGGTCAAGGCGTTCTGCCGGAATGCCGATACCGGTGTCGCGCACGGAAAAGAGCAACTCGTACGGTCCCGCCTCGTCCACCGGGGTTGCGAGGACTCGGACGGTGGTGACAATTTCACCATGCTCGGTAAACTTTACTGAATTACCGAGCAAATTGACGAGGATTTGCCGCAGTCGCGTTACATCGCCAAGGACTTGGACCGGCATGGCGTCTTCAAGTTGGTAGGCGAGATCAAGACGTTTCTCCCCGGCTTTGGCCGCGAGCAGGTCGAGCGCCTCTTCGATGCAAGAGCGCAAATTGACCGGGCGGCTCTCAAGCTTCAGTTTGCCGGATTCGATTTTTGAAAAATCCAGAATGTCGTTGATGATCGTCAGCAAGGATTCGCTGCTCGAACTGATCGTTTCCACGTAAGCGCGCTGGTCGGCGGTCAGCGGCATTTCGAGCAGCAAACCGGACATGCCAAGGATGCCGTTCATCGGCGTGCGGATTTCATGGCTCATGTTGGCGAGGAACTCGGCCTTGGCGCGGACGGCTTTCTCCGCTGCGTCGCGAGCGTCCGTCAGTTCGCGATTCGCCTGCGTCAACGCATCCGCCAGGCCTTTGGCGCGCAGCGCGGCGCAGACGCGCGCCCGCAACTCCGACGCCTCGAAGGGTTTCGTCAGGTAATCCGTTGCTCCCAGTTCAAAGCCATGCACTTTTTCGGCCCCGCCGTTCCACGCGGTCAGCACGATGACGGGGATGGTTTGAGTCGTCGGGGCCGCCTTGATCTGGCGCAACAACTCAAACCCATTCAAGTCGGGCAGACCCAGATCAAGCAGGACGAGGTCGGTGGGCGCCGTTTGGAGCGCGCGCAAGGCGGCGGCGGCATTGGCCACGCAGGTAAGTTCCACGTTGGCTTCCTTTAGATAGGCCGCCAGCAGTTCGGGCATCGTCGCGTCATCTTCGACCAGCAGGACCTTCGCCGTGGGTGAATTCATAGTTCGACACTGTCGCTATGCACACTTCGTGCGCCCAAAAAAATCACGAGTCGAACAGCATTCAGCAAATCCAACACCAATTGCCCCATGTTACCCGCGCTGTCGGTTCGCGTTGCCCCCGGCCGGTTGGTTGACCCGAAACTAGACAAACCGCTTCCACTTCAAGACAACTCGCCCCGCCGGCGCCGGAAAGAATCGTTGCGCCGACGCGCTCGGGCGCCGTAAATTTGAGCAATGGTTCAATCGCTGGTCGAACCCCAATCTGTGGCGGACATTTCCTCGGCACCGGCGCTTTACGTCAAAGCGTATCGCGCCATGTTGCTCGCCCGCGTGCTGGACGATAAATTCGCCAGTCTCTGGCGCGCGGGCAAAATCCATGGTGGTGTCTTCCTTGGCCGCGGCCAGGAAGCCTTGAGTGCGGCTATCGGGGTAGCGCTGCGGGAGGGGGATGTTTTCGCCCCGCTCATTCGTGATCTGGCCGGCCGGCTGGCGTTTAATGAACCGATTCTCGACGGCGTCCGCACTTATCTGGGTTCAACCCTCGGCCCGATGCGCGGCCGCGACGGGAATGTCCATCGCGGTCGCCCAGGCGAAGGCCAACTCGCGATGATCAGCCATCTGGGCGCGATGATTTCCGTGGTCAACGGGGTGTTGTTCGCGCGGCGCATGAAACACATCACGGGCATGGTCGGCGTGGCGACGTGCGGCGATGGCGCGACTTCGACGGGTTCCTTTCACGAGGCCTTGAATCAGGCGGCGGTCGAAAAACTGCCGCTCGTGATGGTGGTGGCGGACAATCAATACGCCTATTCGACGCCGACGGCGCAGCAATTCGCCTGTCGCTCGCTGGTGGATCGCGCCGTGGGTTACGGTATCCCCGGATACGAAGTGGACGGCACAGATCTCGCCGCGTGCCTGCGGGTGGTGGGGGATGCCATTGTTCGCGCGCGTGCTGGTCAAGGCCCGCAACTGGTCGTCGCCCACCTGCTCCGGCTCTGCGGTCATGGGGAACACGATGACGCGTACTACATTGACCCTCAACTCAAGAGCTCCGCGCTGGGGGTGGATTGCCTGAAACGGGCGGAAGATTTTCTGCGGCAACAAAGTTGGGCCGATGCGGGAACCTTGGCGCAGTGGCGGAGTGAAGCCGTCCACCAAGTCGAAGACGCCGTCGCAACCGTGCAGCGCGAGCCGCCGCCCGATCCGTTCACCGAAACTTGGTCGGTCCTGGCCACCGCCCGTTTGGCGGAGGGCAATGAAGTGAATGCTCGAAGTTAGAATGAAGCAGGAAAATAAGATTTCAATCGGGCGCGGGCGGGAGATTTATTTCGCCATTCTTCATCCTCTATTCTTCGTCCGCCCCGCATGAGCATCACCTATCTCGAAGCCATCCGTGCGGCCCAGGCCCGTGCGCTTGCGGACGATCCGCGGGTGTTCATCTACGGGCAGGACGTGGGCGCGTTTGGCGGCGCGTTCAAGGCGACCAAAGGGTTGGCGAAGGAATTTCCCGGGCGCGTCCTGGACGCCCCAATTAGCGAGGATGCCATGGCTGGTCTCGCCATCGGCGCGGCGATTGAGGGCCTGCGGCCCATCATCGAGATGCAGTTTGCGGATTTTTCCACGGTGGCATTCAATCAGATTGTGAATCAGGCCGCGACGCTTTTCTGGCGGACGAATGTGCCGTGCCCGATCACCGTGCGCCTCCCTTGCGGCGCCACGTCGGGCAGCGGGCCGTTTCACAGTCAGACGATGGAGGCGATCTACGCTCATTATCCTGGCATCGTGGTGCTGACCCCGGCGACGGTGGAGGATGCCTACAGCATGTTGCTCGAGGCCGTGGTGATTGATGACCCGGTGATTTTTTGTGAGCACAAACTGCTTTACTATCATCTCAAAGCCGAGGCATTGCCCACGGAGGCCTTGCCGGTTGGAAAAGCGCGCATCGCTCGCGAAGGCCGGGACCTGACGGTGGTGACTTACAGCGCGATGGTTCATGAATCCCTCGCCGCGGCGGAAGTGCTGCACAGCGACGGTTGGGAAATTGAAGTCGTGGATTTGCGTTCCGTAAAGCCGCTGGATACGGATACCGTAATGGGGAGCGTTGCGCGCACGGGGCGATTGCTTTGCGTGGGCGAGGCATGGCCGTGGGGCGGCGTCACGTCCGAAGTCATCGCCCGCGTTACCTGTGAAGGCTACGACTTACTTGATGCGCCGCCGCAACGGCTGAACGCGAAGGACACGCCCGTGCCGTATCACCCGAACCTGTGGGCGGCGCACCGTCCAACCGCCCGGAGCATCGTGGACGCGGCCCGAAAAGTTTTGCAATATTGAACGATCAAGCCATGAACTTGAAAACCTTGAGCGTGGGAGTCGTGGGATGTTCGGTTGAGCAATCCGGCATCCCTTCACGGTTTCACCGTTCGATCATCCCCCGCTGAATCATGCCGCACGTTCCCATCATCATGCCTCAGCTTGGCGAATCCATCGCCGAAGCCACCATCGTTAGTTTTCTCGTCCAACCGGGCGATGTCGTTGAGGCCGACCAGGACATCATCGAAGTCGAAACTAACAAGGCGAACATGAACCTCGTATCGCTGGCCCACGGACGCATCGCGCAATTCACCGTTCAACTTGGTGAGAGTTATCCCGTTGGCAGCTCGTTGGGACAGATTGAGGTGACCAAGGAAGAGGCGGCCCGCCTCGGCCTCGACACGGCGCAACTCGACAAGGCCCGGTCGCAATCAACGCCCGCCACCACCTTGTCGGGCAATACCCCTAATACGCAGGAGGCTCATGTGCAGCCCACGATCCGGGGTTTGCCCGTACCGGCGCATGCGGCCGGTGCGGGTTACATGTCGCCGCGACTCAAGGCGCGGATGCACGAACTTGGTCTCCATGCCGCCGACCTTGCTGGCTTGGCCGGGAGTGGGGCGGCGGGCCGCGTGACCGTCGAAGACTTCGAGCGCTATATCAGCAATCTGGAGAAGCAAAAGCTCACGCCCGCTTCCTCGATGCGTGTGGCCGTGGCCGACGCGATGCGGCGTAGTTGGACGCGGCCGCTCGCCACCGTGGGCATGCCGGTGCTCATGGACCGGCTGCTGGCACATCGCAAGGCGCAGGTCGTCAAGCCCGGCCCCGCGCTCTACGGTCTGCGCGCGCTGGCCATCGCCCTTTCCGAAAACAGCGCGCCAGCGGGACGCCTCATTGGAAATAATATCGTGCATCCTTCGGCCATTGACCTGGGCTTCGGCGTCGAAGTCGAGGACGGCGTACTCGTACCGGTGATCCGCAACGCGGACCAAAAAAAACTCGCCGATCTGGTTGCGAGGTACAACCACCTGATCGAACTCGCCCGCCAGCGAAAACTTCCGCTCGATGCCACCGGCGGCTCCATTGCCACCGTGACGAACTACGGCACGTTTGGCCTGACGCTGGCGACACCAATTCCGTTGCCGGAACAAAACCTGGTGCTCGGTATGGGCGCGGGCCGCAAAGTCGTGCGCTGGGACGAAGCGAATGAGAAGTGTGTGCCCGTGACCGAATCGCATCTGACTTTAAGCTTTGATCATCGAGTGCTTGATGGGGGCGCGGCCGGTCGGTTGCTCGGTCGGGTGGCCGATTTGTTGATGCATCCGGAGCAGCTTTAGTCGCGAGTAGGGAGGTGGTGGCCAAGATTGCACAGAAAACGTGAGGTAAACTCCGGCGTATGTCAGAACGGTTCGGGGTTCCGCCTTCCGGCGCTTCTTGGGCTTCGGTTACCGGATTGACCACCGAGATTCTACGACTTTTGGAACAGGACGATGCGGTTGGTGTTCGTGCCCTTGTTCATGTTGTCCACGCCCCAGCAGTTGGCGGTCTTGGTGAACTTCTGGTCGTTGATAAGGACGAGCACGGGGTTAAATCCCGCCGCAATGCCGCAGGGTAGCACGGTTTCCTCCAGCTTCGTTTTGCCGCCGTGAACCTCCCCGACTTCAAAGGCGACGTGCCCACCGGGTTTGATCACGCGCTGGAGTTCGTGGAAAACATTCGTCATCGCGACCGCCCAAGTTTCGAGTTTTTTTGGGACGGTGAGCGCGACGGTTTTGGGATCAATGTCGAGAAACCAGCAGCGCAGCCAGTTGTCGTCGGCGTATTGCACGACATCAAGAAAGGGTGGCGAGGTGACGACGAGGGCAACGGATTCAGCCGGAAGGGCGCGGGTTTCGGCGGCCGGGCAGTTCACGAAGCGCGCCCGGTCGGCCACCGTGGCAAGCGTCCGGCGAACTTCGGGTGTGACGTCGCCAAGAAGTTGTTTGGATTTCTTGAGGATCAGTTTGACGATGTCGCGGCGCGGCGGGGTTTGGTTTCGCTTGGCGTTGATCTTCCGCTGCGAAGCGAGACTGACGGCTTGGTTGGGCGGGAGCGTATAAACGGAGAAAAATCCCGGCGAGTGGCCGGTGAGGCGGTTGAGGGCGACCATGCAGAGCCAGGCGTCCAAAGCATCCAAATTTTTTCGGGTCCGGCGGCGCGCAAAGTATTTATTCAGCGCGCAGATTTCGCGGAGGGTATCAGGGTGATAAAAAACGAGCAACTCTTCGGGAAACTCGCCGGGCTCGGCGAGGTTGATTTCTCGCAGGCGGGCTTCGACTTGGGCGAGTGTGGGTGGCCGAAGCCGCGGGGCGGTGAGCGTGAGGCTGAGCGGATTGATGTCGTTACCCCACGGCACGCGGCCCAACAACGCGGCTTCGACCGGCGTCGTGCCGCGGCCCATGAACGGATCATAAACGACATCGCTGGGTTGGGTGAGCCGCTCGATGAAGAAGCGCGGGAGTTGGGGCTTGAAGCAGGCGCGATAGGAGACTTCGTGCAACGAACTGGCGTGGCGTTGGCGTGCCGTCCAGAACTCATTGACGAAGGTTGGCGTCGAGCCGGCCCCGCTGAGGGTGACGATTTGGCGGGTGGGTTGGCCGAATTCACAGAAGCTAGCAAGTTCGGCGGCGAAATCAATCGTCACCGGACTTGGCATGGGGTTCGCCGGACTCAGAGCCGGTAAATCGGGCTGGGCGAGACTGTTCAGCATTTCGGCAGAGAGGAAAGCAACGATTAGCCTCCCGGGCAAGCCCCGAGGATCAGGTAAGGAATGTTTTGGGTTGAAGAATAACGAATCTCCGGCATCTTCCTGCCGACAGTTGCGCCTCTGAAAATATGAAAATTGCCATCGTTGGTTTGGGTTACGTCGGATTGCCGTTGTGTTTGCAGTTTGCCCGGAACGACGTGGACGTCGTCGGGTTGGACATTGATGCCTTCAAAGTTCAAAACATTAATGCTGGGAAAAGTTACATCGAACACATTGACGGTGAAGCCATTCGCAGCGCGGTCGCCGCGGGGCGGTTGACGGCTTCGGCGGATTTCGGGCGCGTCAAAGAGGTCGAGGCGATCATCATCTGCGTGCCGACGCCGTTGAACAAAAACCGCGAGCCGGATATTTCCTACATCATCAAGACGGG
>JANYBF010000103.1 GCA_025360895.1 Verrucomicrobiota bacterium | reverse complement strand
ATACCCAGGATTACAACCCGCGCATGACCGCAGCGATAGACAGCATTTTGCGCCCGAATTTCCGTTATGCGTCCTGACAACTTTTTGTATCCCGCTCTCTTCCACGACGGACAAGCATACTTCTTGGAGCGGTCTGAGGCTCGTGCGGGATCGTATTTCGGCGGCCCGTTCGAAGGATCGATCGTTGGCGTCAAACACAGTCCGCGCCCCGTCCATCACATCGCGACCATCAACGGAGACTGCTTTGAACCGCTATGGCATGTTATCGGCGGGGGCAGCTTGAAGCTTTTGTATGGCATGTGCTACGACGCGTGTCATCTGAAGTATAAAACCTCTACGGCAGAGGTGGACATCTTGGAAATGACGCCAACGACTGCTGCCGAGGACTGGCCTTATTCGGATTATCCCCATTATCTTCCCTATTTCCCGCTGCGTTTGCAGAAACGTTCAAAATGCCGCCTGGAACAATTTTTGGAGTCGTCCTGCCAACCGATCGAACTTGCGAAATCCGAGGTGTTAGTTCTCATCCCTCCGAGCACTGTGTTGGGCATGTCACTTTGGGGGCCATCCGGCGACAGTGGGAACACACAGATAGTATTTCGATGTGATCTTGCGAAGCGGACGGTAGAAGCGTTTAACCAATGCGGGTGACCCGCTTTCACGGCTAATCACCACGGGCTTAGAAAACTGAATCGAAGCCGAGCTTTCTTTCCCTCTGCAGTTGCCCCACGCAAAAGCCCGCGGCTCTTGGGTTCACACATCGAAACGGCTCAATCGTCAACTCCATCTGAGTCTTCGCGTTTTGGTGTCGACCTCGCGCGCACCAGCGTGCGCCAGCCCTCGAAGCACACCACCAATCATGTCTTCGCCCCAATCAGATCTGCGAGTACGCCGTGGGCTTGAGGAAGACGCTTGAGATGTTCGTCAGAATCTCCGCGTTGGTGTAGCCGGGGGTGGTGCTGAGTTTCTTCCACTCCGGATCGCCAACAAACGTCGCCCAATTCTTGTCGCGGGCGGCCATGTCGTCGAACACGAGCATGTAGGTCAGGTTCGGCAGTTTCGTGCCGACGAGCGTTTCGCCAAAGAACACCGGCTGCAATCCCGTGCGCCGGAAGATGGCAATCTCACCGACGTTAAACATCTCCGCTTTCTTCTTGTTGGCCTTGCGACTGTGAGCTTCGTAGGTGCGCAGTTCGAAGAGGCGCGATTTCTTTTCCGCGACTTGCGACGGAATTTCCAGCTTCGGGATACCGGTGAAGGCGAGGAGCAGGGAACTTTCCTTCCGGATGTAACCGGGATCGGTCGGCGGCAGATTGGCGAATTCGGACTGCAACACGGTTTCATCCGGCTCGAACTTTTCGCGAGCGGCGTTCATGGCGTCCAATGATTTGAAGGGGAGCAGTACGTATTTCGTCGGCTGATCCGGCCCGATCATCACGTCAAACACGCCCACGGCGCCAACTCCAGCGCGATTCCAAGCCGGTACGGCGACCTCTCGGTAAAACTCATCAAAGCGCTTGAGCATCGGTCCCTGGCGGAGGTGGTAGAGCCGGAGCTCGTAGAATTCGCGCGTGGATTTAGCTTCGGTTTCGGCGGCGGTGACTGCAAGCGTTGAACTCATGGCCGCGACACTGGTGAGGGCAACCGAGGATTTCAAGAAATCTCGTCGTTTCATGCGCAAATTGTGTCACCGGTGCGACCCGCTGGCAATCGTGTATAAAAAGTCAGCCGGGATGAAGTTTATCAACAAAGCGGAGACCGCGGGGTGGTTGCGAGAAGAATACGACACCGATCTGCCCCTCCCCGTAGCCACCGACGTAAGGAGGTGGATTTGATTTTGCACGCCAGGGTCCGCCGGCTCACGTCGGCGGCTACGGATCAAGGTTGCAAACCGTGAATCGCTTCGATGAATTCCCTTCCGCCCCCCTCAAACAATTTCAATTCCCACCGGGCAATGGTCGCTGCCCGTTACTTCGGGCCGGGTGAAAGCGCGTTTGAGTCGCGGGCGCAGGGCGGCGCTGAGGAGGAAATAGTCAAGCCGCCAGCCGACGTTCCGGGCGCGGGCATTGCTCATCTGGCTCCACCAGGTGTAATGCCCGCCGCCCTTCTCGAACTCGCGGAACGTGTCGATAAAGCCCGCCTTCACGAACGCATTGAAGCCCGCGCGTTCTTCCGGGGTGAAGCCGTGGTTTTTCTCGTTGGCCTTGGGATGCGTAAGGTCAATGGGCAGGTGCGCGACGTTGAAATCCCCGCAGAAGATGACCGGCTTTTTGCGCTCCAACTTTTTCAGATGGCGCAGGAAGTCGCGATCCCACCCCTGCCGATATGGAAGCCGTGAGAGGTCCCGCTTCGAGTTTGGGACGTAAACATTGACGAGAAAGAAATCAGCATACTCGGCCGTCAGCACGCGGCCTTCCTGGTCGTGCTCGGCGACCCCGATGTGCGGTGTGACTTTTAGTGGGCGTTCCTTGGTGAAGATCGCCGTCCCGGAGTAGCCCTTTTTTGCAGCGGAGTTCCAGTAGGTCGTGTATTTGGCCGGCCAGAGTTGCTCGACTTGATCGGGATGGCACTTGGTCTCCTGGAGGCAAAGCACGTCGGGCTTTTCGGTGTCGAGGAATGCGAGAAAGTTTTTCTTCAACACCGCGCGCAGGCCGTTGACGTTCCAGGAAATCAGTTTCACAGCCGCAAGATTAGGGAAAACCCCACCGCGACACAAATGAAGTCGAGCGTGCGGAGGGAATGACAAAATATGATCAGCGAAGGGTAACAGACGATTTGCCATCGGGGACGCACTTGACGATCATGTCGCCCACAACGGAATTGAAAAATACGATCACAGCAATACCCGACATTGCCGAAAGGGAAGTGGTTTTGCCGCAGGCGCAATCCGCGGCGCCGGCACGCTGTTTTCATTGCGGAACACTTTGCCGGACGGCCGGGTTCGAGCAGGGGGACAAGTCCTTCTGCTGCCATGGCTGTCTCACGGTTTTCGAGCTGCTGACCGACAATGGCCTTGCTCATTTCGCGGGTGATGCGGCGGTAGCCGTCGTTGAGGCCCAGATCGCCACTCAGCTCCTGCGCCGCGGGTTGCGGCGGAAGGCCTGCCGGGCGGTCTCCATCCAACCCTGG
>JANYBF010000287.1 GCA_025360895.1 Verrucomicrobiota bacterium | reverse complement strand
GCTTTGATCTCGTCCTTCGACTTGCCAAATACAACGCGGCGTTGCGCCGGCGATGTGGAATTGTAGAGATGAATAATCGCCTTCTTCGCACCGACCAGCGATTCAACCGTTCGCTCGATCAAATCCTCGCGCGCTTGCACCAGCACTTGTAACCAAACGTCGTCCGGCGCTCGCTTCTCTTCGATAAGCCGACGATTAAACGTGAATTCCGTGTTGGACGCCGACGGAAAGCCGACCTCGATTTCCTTGAAGCCGCATTTCACGAGCGTGCTGAACAATTCGAGCTTCTGCGAAACATTCATCGGCACCGCCAGTGCCTGGTTGCCATCGCGGAGGTCCACGCTGCACCAACGCGGCGCCTGCGTGAGGACACGGCTGGGCCATTGCCGGTCGGGTAACGGCACCGGCGGGAACGGGCGATACTTTTTGGACGGATCTTTTAACATGATGGTGGCTTGGTTATGGCGGCGGCGTCTCTTTTGGCAAAACAAAAACCCCACCGCCGGTTTGGCAGTGGGGTTCAAGAAATCTCTTCAACAAATCAGAACCCAACCGCCGCGCCAGTCAGTAGCGCGTTAAGCAGCAGGTTTAGATTCAAATTGCGATTCACGGGCGCAAACTAACCCGCCAGCAGCGCACGGGTCAATTTTTTTCTTCCTCCGGTGGGTCGGATCAGCGTTTTGTTTTGCGTCGCGGAGGAAATTCCCGTTCAGTAGCCGGGTGATTGGCAGTTTGCTCAAGCCCGAACTGGTCGAGTTGATTCGTCAGCGCAGTTTCAATCAACTGCGCGAAATCCTCTGCGGCTTTCCCGCGCCGGACCTCGTGGAGATTTTCACCGACCTCAACCCCGGTGACGAAGCGGTCTTGCTGCGTATTCTGCCGCGCGAGCTCGCGGCGGAAGTCTTCGAGTATCTCAGCCTGGAAGATCAGGAGAAAATGTTGCAGGCCCTCGGCACGGAACAGGTCGCCCAAATCCTCAACGATATCGCGCCCGATGACCGCACGGCCTTGCTGCAGGAACTCCCGGCCGCCGCGACCCAGAAGTTGTTGAACCTCCTTTCGCCCGAGCAACGCCAGATCGCGACGGATCTGCTGGGCTATCCGAAACACTCCATCGGCCGCCGCATGACGCCGGGCTATGTCGCCATCCAGCAAAATTGGACCGTCGCGGAAGTATTCGCTCATTTGCGCGGTGAAGCGCACAAACGCGAGGCGATGAACCAGCTGTACGTCGTGGATAAAAAAGGGCACCTCGTGGATTTCGTGCGGCTGCGCAACGTCGTCGTCGCACCGATCCAGATGTCCGTCCTGGAGTTGCTGGAAAACCAGCGGATTTTTCTCCGCGCCACCGATGACCAGGAAACGGCCGTCGCCGCGTTCAAAAAATACGATGTCACGATGCTGCCGGTGGTTGACTCCACGGACATACTGGTCGGCGTCATCACCGTGGACGACGTGTTCGATGTGGCCGAAACCGAAGCCACCGAAGACATTCAAAAACTCGGCGGTATGGATGCGCTTGACGCGCCGTACCTCAAGATCGGCCAGTGGGACATGCTCAAAAAGCGCGCGCCGTGGCTGTCCATTCTGTTCGTGAGCGAAATGTTCACCTCCACCGCGATGGGCTATTACGAAAAAGAAATCGAGAAGGCCGCCATCCTCGCGATTTTTCTGCCATTGATTCTTTCGAGCGGCGGCAATTCCGGCTCGCAGGCCACCACCCTCATCATCCGCGCGATGGCGTTGCGGCATGTGGAACTGCGCGATTGGTGGCGCGTGTTCAAACGCGAACTGACCTCCGGTTTTCTGCTCGGCGCCGCGCTGGCCGCGCTGGGTTTTCTGCGAATTCTCGCGTGGCAATGGCTGGGCCTCAAAGACTATGGGCCGCATTTTATGCTGCTGGCGCTGACCATCGGCGGCAGTTTGATTGGCGTGGTGCTGTGGGGCAGTTTGATTGGGGCGATGCTGCCGATTTTTCTGCGCTTCTGCCGACTCGATCCGGCCACCTGTTCCGCGCCGTTTGTGGCCACGCTCGTGGACGTGACAGGCATCATGATTTATTTCACCGTCGCATTTCACGTCTTGCATCTGTGACTGCGACCGCTAATTCACGCGGCTTGACGCTCGCTGGAGACGACTCTAGGCTCAGGACTGTCGGGGAGCCAACCCGTCCGGCGCAAGTTGTCGGACCAAGGCTGAGAGGGTGACGCTGGAGCGTCGCCGACCCAAGAACCTGATCCAGGTAATGCTGGCGTAGGAAGCTCCTTGCGGAGGGCCAATGGGGCTACCTTTCTTCAAAAGCATTTCCCGGAATCAACCAACTGGTGGCCATCAACCATCAACTTTTAACAAGCAACTAATTTATGATCGCATCAAAAGACTCCTTCGAACCGCACAGCAGCGAACAACTGCCCAACTCCAGCCGCGTCTATCTGCCCGGCCAGATCCATGCCGATGTGCAAGTGCCCGTGCGAGAGATTACCGTCACTGACACGAAGTCATACACCGGCGCGGTTACGCCGAACGATCCCGTGCGCGTCTATGATTGCTCCGGGCCGTGGGGCGATCCGGCCTTCACGGGCACGTCAGAGGAAGGTTTGCCCGCTTTACGACGTGACTGGATTTTGAAGCGCGGCGACGTGGAAGCGCACGACGGCCGTGAAGTAAAGCCGCAGGATGACGGCTATCTCTCCGGCAAGCACGCCGAGTTCGCCAGCAAAGCGGAGAAAAATCGCCTCGTAGAATTTCCGGGGCTTTCTGGCAATCGCCGGCGGCCGCTCCGTGCGAGCAAAGGTCATCCGGTCACGCAACTTTGGTATGCGAAGCAGGGCATCATTACGCCCGAGATGGAATTCATCGCCATCCGCGAGAACATGGGCCGCGCGAAGATGGCTGACTTGGCGAAGGACAATGTTCGCAACGACCTGAACAAGCAACACGCCGGCAGCGCCCAATCCGTCGCATCATCCCCATACGTCCCATCAGTTTTTCAGCGATTCCCCCAAAGAATACCCAAGGAAATCACGCCCGAATTTGTCCGCGATGAAATCGCCGCCGGCCGCGCGATCATCCCGAACAACATCAACCACCCCGAATCCGAGCCGATGATTATCGGCCGCAACTTCCTCGTGAAGATCAACGCCAACATCGGCAACAGCGCCGTCGCGTCCAGCATCGAGGAGGAAGTCGAGAAGATGCGCTGGGCCACCAAGTGGGGCGCGGACACCGTCATGGATTTGTCCACCGGCAAGAACATCCACGCCACGCGCGAATGGATTTTGCGCAACTCGCCCGTGCCCATCGGCACCGTGCCGATTTATCAGGCGCTCGAAAAAGTCAATGGCCGCGCTGAAGACCTCACGTGGGAACTCTTCCGCGACACGCTCATCGAACAGGCCGAGCAGGGTGTGGATTATTTCACCATTCACGCCGGCGTGCTGTTGCGTTTCGTGCCGATGACTGCGAGCCGCATGACCGGCATTGTTTCGCGCGGCGGCAGCATCATGGCCAAG
>JANYBF010000286.1 GCA_025360895.1 Verrucomicrobiota bacterium | reverse complement strand
CGCGTCACTCCGTACGCGCCTTCTGAATCGGCGGAGGCCAACGACGGCGCGCACGGAGTGACGCGCCCTACCTTGGGTTTCAGGGAAAAATTCAACTTATGTGGTAACGAAGTCGTGATGCGTTACATCGTTTTCCTTAAGTCGCCGCCGCCTCGGTCTTAACCCCGCACGCTTCCTTGATCCAGTTCATGGCCGCGCGCAAACCGACGTCCGACACACCGGTCAACCCGTAAATGCGGGCCAGTTCTTCCTCGTGTCCGCGATAGCGCGGCGGCAACAAGAGCGTGGATTCGGTGGTGTCGCCTTTCAGTTCCTGGATTTCGGAGAAGAACGCCCCTTTGCCCACGAAGTATTTCCCCTCCGGCAAAACCAGCGTGCGTTCGGGCAGCACGAGCCAGGGGCGATACTTCAGGACGAGACTGCCTTTTTCGTCGCGGCTGAGTTTGCCGTAGGTGCGGGCGGGCACTTTGGTGATCTTACGACCGAGGAACAATTTGTTCACCGTTGTATTCGGTGTGAAGCGTGTACTCCGAAACGTGAAGAAATCCCAGGTGAACACCATCCCGAAGTGCGAGAGCCGGAAAGACCAACCCGCGATGAGATACGAAATGAGGATGAGCACGAGCGCCCACGCCGCACCGATCCAGGGATTGGCCAGCGCGCTGCCGGCAACCGTGCCAAGCAGGGCCAGGCGGAAACCCTTCAGCGCCGCGTCCACGGTGGTAAACGGGCTGAGGATGATCAGGACGTTGATGGCATTCGAAGCCAGGAAAACGACGAAGAAAGCCGCCATCGAGATTGGCACCATGATGCCGTTGTAGAGCCAGGAGAGATCAATCGCGGCAAACCCCAAGTCGCTCAACGCCGCCCCGTCGCCGCCGGTTTTGGAATGAAAAATCGCCGCCGCAATCGGCACAAAGGCGCCGGTGGCTACCAGGCCGCTGATTTTGTTCTCCACCGTTTCGGCGATGTCGAACGGTTTCTTCACGGCAGTGGGCAGCGCCGCGCCGGCGGTGTCCTTGACGAAACAAACGATCACGAGCAGCAGCGCGGGAATGAAGAACACCGGATTGGCAAACCAAGCCAGCTTCGCTTTCTGCTCCGGTGTCTTGGCCGTGAAGTATTGCCACGCCCCAATTCCGCTCACGCCCATCAATGGCGAGAGGGCCACGCCAGTGAGCAGGGAGATGTTCTGGGCGATTTCTTTGCCGGGGAGATTATTGGCGACGGTCGTACTTGTGCTGGCCTGGGCGGGCAGACTCAACATGCCGATGCAAAAGCAAAGCGCGATCAGGACAAAACGGCTCTTTTTCATGGCTGGAATAGTTCACCTTTTCACCGACGGTGTAAAGCGCCGCTAAATCCGGTCTCATTCAATAACCACCGGCGCCAATGATGGCGGATTTGACCGCCACCGACTGCCCGGTTTTTTCGGCCGCTTCGCGCCGACGATACTCGTCCAATATCAATACGGTGGCGCTGGCGCCGCAACGCGAAGCGCCAAGGTCGCGGACTTTGATCAATCCATCCAGATCTCGCACCCCGCCCGCCGCTTTCACCTGGACGCGATCCGAGACACTCGCGCGCATGAGGATGAGGTCGGGTTCGGTTGCGCCCTGATAGTTGTAACTGCCATCCGGCTGCTTCACGAAGCCGAAGCCACTGGAGGTCTTCACCCAATCGGCGCCCGCGCGTTCGCAGAGTTGACAGAGCTTTTTTTTGAAGTCATCGCCGCTCAGGCCAACGCCCCCCTTGGTCAGGTAATCATTTTCGAAGATGACCTTCACCTTCGCGCCGTGCGCATGAGCTTCGGCGCAAACGGCCTGCACGTCGCGCTCGACGTAATCCCATTCGCCCGAAAGCGCCTTGCCAATGTTGATGACCATGTCAATCTCGAACGCGCCGTCCTTGCAAGCCAGTTCGGTCTCGTAGCGCTTGGACTCGGTGGTGGAATTTCCGTGCGGAAAACCGATGACGGCCCCGACCAGCACTCCGGTCCCCTTCAGCAACTCCGCCGCTCGCTTGACGGCGTAAGGTTTGATGCAGACGGAGGCGACGCCGTATCTGGCGGCGACCTTGCAGCCGTCCTCCAACTCCTGGTCCGTCATGGTTGGATGCAGGAGGGAGTGGTCAATCATCTTGGCCAGTTGTTCGCAGGTGTATTTCATAATTGGAGTTGAAGGTGGTTCAAGTCAGATAAGGTGCCAACACGTTGCGCGCGACTTGAAGGGCGCGCTTCCGGCCGGCGAGGGTCTTGCCGAAAGTGGCGTCCTCCACTTCGATGCAAATCGGGCCGCGATAGTTCGTCTCCATCAGGGCGCTGAAGAATTTGCCCCAATCCATCTCACCATAGCCGGGGATGCGCGGTTGATGCCACGCCAGCGGGTGTGCGAAAATGCCCACCTCGTTGAGCCGGGCCCGGCAGAGTTTCACGTCCTTGGCATGGAGGTGAAAGAGCTTGGATTGAAATTCGCGCAATGGGCTGGCCGGGTCCATCTGCTGCAAAACGAAGTGCGAAGGATCGTAGTTCAGACCGAAATGCTTCGACGGAATATCGTTGAACGCGCGCCGCCAAAGGGCGGGCGTGGTCATGAGGTTTTTGCCGCCCGGCCATTCATCGCAGGTGAACAACATCGGACAATTCTCGATGCCGACTTTGATATCGTGGTCCGTGGCAAACTCGATGAGCGGCCGCCAGGTCTTGAGAAAACGTGGCCAATTGTCGTCCACGCTTTTTGTCCAGTCGCGGCCGGCGAAGGTGTTCACGTTTCTCAGCCCAAGCATCGCCGCCGCCTTGATGACTTTCTTGAGATGCTTCACCGCGGCCTGCGCGACCGCAAGATTGGGATCGAGCGGGTTGGGGTAATATCCCAGCGCCGTGATTGAAACGCCGTGTTGCGCGCAGAGCGCGTGGACTTCCCCGGCGCGCGCCGGCGTGAAACCATGCACGTCAAGATGCGTGATACCGGCGTATTTGCGTTCCGCCTTACCAATGGGCCAGCACATGATCTCGACGCTGGCGAAGCGCTCGGCGGCGGCGAACGCAAGAACTTCCGCCAACGACAGCTCGGGAAGAATGGCGCTGACGAATCCGAGTTTAATTGCGCGGTCCTTCATGATCACACTTTCGTCCAGGATTGGGATTGATGGCTCCGGATGATCGCCTCGCACACCGCGACTTCCTGGTGGCCGTCGGTGGCCGTGGCATAGAGACCATTGTCGGTCCCAGCGATGGCCGAGTAGATGGCGCGGAAGTTCATCTTGAACGTATCCGGGAAACCCTCGACATGACCGGGTGGGTAATCCATGAAACCCACCGCCCCGTCGCCAAAGGCTGGCGTGGCACGCACGGCGGTTTCGTTGGCCCCATCACGGTTGCCAAAACGCAGCCACTCCGGCTCTTCCGAACACCACCACGCGGACTTCTTCGCGCCGTAGATTTCGATGCGGAGACAGTTCTTGCGCCCGGCCGCGACTTGTGACACGCCCAGATTTCCGCGCGCTCCGTTGCCGAAGCGCAACAGCACGCTGGCAAAGTCGTCGGTCTGGACCTTGTAAGTGGCGTATTTCATTTTCGCGTCCGCCTTGGCAAAAGTTTGCACCTCGCCGAGCGGACGGCGGCGTTGCTGGTGCCAGGTGGCCAGATCGGCAAAGACCGACGTGATCTTCGCGCCGAGAATGAAGGAGGCGGCGTCCATCCAGTGCGTGCCGATGTCGGCCACGGCGCGCAATTTGCCGCCCTCCTGCGGCAGCAGACGCCAGTTGTGGTCGGTGTCCTTGAACAACCAGTCCTGCATGTAGGAGCCGTTGACATGCATGATGTCACCCAGTTCACCCTGGGCCACCAGCCGGTGGAGTTGCAGCACCGCCGGATAGAACCGGACGTTGTAGTTCACGGCAAATACCTTTCGGGTGGCGCGCACGGTCTTGACGATCTGCGCCGTCTCGCGCGTGTTCATGGCGAGGGGCTTCTCGCATATCACGTGTTTGCCCGCCCGCAGCGCGGCCAAGGACATCTCGGCATGAAACCGGTTTGGAGTGGTAATGTGGACCACGTCCACCTCGGGGCAGGCCAGCAGCTCGCGATAATCCGAAAACGCCTGCGGAATACGCAGCTTGGCCGCAGCCTTGGTGCCCAGTTCGGCCACGTCACAAATAGCCGTCACAGCGACACCAAGCCGGCGCAGCGCCTCGACGTGAACGGGACCGATAAAGCCCGTGCCGATGACCCCGGCCCGGAGCGACTGGATGCTTGAAGATGTAATCATGGTTGGTTGGTTCGGCGGGACCAAGGTAGTTGCCGCAGACCTCGTTTTAGCAGGAGCACTCTAAAGTTGGCAAGATTAAGAATGAGGGAGGCGAAACGGAATCGGGCATGGATGTTGTCGGCTCCGGATTCAGCCCAACGGCGAATGATTGTCGCCGTTCAGTTACGGTGTGAACCATTTGTTGGTCGGACTCTGCTTAAGGTAAAATTGATTGAGTCGCAGGGATTCGATGTGACCGTCCATGAAGCCGATATTGCATCGTTGATGGTGACGTCCGACGGGTCGGGCGTCGGCATCATCATTGAGGTCGGAGCCGGGCGCGACCATTTTTAAAGTATCGGGCCGCAGCGTCCTGAAATCGTTCTCGGTGCCAAGGTCGCCCAGCATCACTGTGGTCGCGACCGTGTGGAAGTCTGCCAAACGGTTCGGGGTCGTCACGCCCGGATCCGTAAGATCAACAAACCCCAGTTCATTGAGGCCGTAGGAATTTTCTTTGGCCAGCGTGTCGGTGGGGCAAAGATGAGTTTTCGGATTTCTTAGATAGGGATCCAGCAGCGAGGGCCAGCTCACTTCATCGCCATCCTTGTCGTTGTAAGCCACCGGCGGAAGCGTATCGCTGCTATCCTCAGCATACATGAATATCGCGAGCGTCTGCTGGCGCGAATTGTTGATACAAGCGGTCTGTTGCCCTTTCTGTTTGGCCCGCGCCAGTGTCGGCAGCAACATCGCCGCCAGCAGGGCAATAATGGCAATGACGACCAGCAGCTCGATGAGGGTGAAGGCGGGCCGAGACCGGGCTGAACTGCCGGCGGGATTGGGCTGGGGAAGTATTGGCATCAAGCTCAAATTATTCTGGTGAACGCTGTCTGTCGTTACCATATTCAAGCCATTGAAGCAAAATAAACCTCTGCCCCCGCAAGTCCTGGAGCTTATGAAACTAAACCTCGGCCATCTGTTGTTTGTCGTCATTGTCTATGGCGGGCCGCTTTTCCAATCGGCCGCGGCGGAAGGCCAGGCGAGCGTAAATTATCAGGTTTTCGTCACCAATGAAAAATCTGGTGATCTCACGGTTATTGCCGGTGATAATTTCAAAGTGACAGCGACAATTCCCGTGGGAAAACGGCCACGAGGCATTCGGAACAGTCCCGATGGGAAAATCGTTTATGTGGCGTTGAGCGGCACGCCCATTGAACCGCCGCCCCAACTTGATGCGAGTGGCAATCCCATCTTTAAGCGCGGCAAGGACGATGATGATGATAGTGCCGCCAAGGCCGACAAGGCGGCCGATGGCATTGGGGTGGTGGATGTCGGGCAAAAGAAACTCCTGCGCAAAATCTCCGTCGGCTCGGACCCTGAGCAACTCGCTCTGAGCGCGGACGGGAAAAAGCTCTTTGTTTCAAACGAGGATGTGGGCACCGCGAGCGTGCTGGACATCGCGACCGGCAAGGTCGAACACATCATCCCGGTCGGTCGGGAACCCGAAGGAGTGGGGGTGGCGCCGAATGGGAAATTTTTCTATGTTACCTGTGAAACGGAAGGCGAAATCTACGCCATTGATGCGCAGACGTTCAAAGTCATTACGCATTTCAATGTGGGTGGCCGACCACGTTCGACTGGTTTTCTGCCGGACAGTTCGCGCGCGTTCATTCCCTCCGAGTCCACGGGACAAATCCACGTCATTGATTCCGTCAACCACAAGGAAATCAAAACCATCCTGCTGCCGAAAGGTTCCCGGCCCATGGGCGTGAAGGTCGCTCCGGATGGGAAAAAGATTTATGCCAGCACCGGACGGGGAGGAACGGTGTGCGTGATGGACGCCAGCACGGGTGATTTGCTGAACACCATCCCCGTTGGCAAGCGGCCGTGGGGGATTGCCATTTCGCCGGACGGCAAGTTTCTCTTCGCAGCGAACGGGCCATCCGATGATGTCTCCGTGGTTGACCTCGCCACCGAGAAGGAAGTCGCGCGGGTTAAATCTCCTGGCAGTCCTTGGGGGATTGCAATTGGGCCGGCCGCGAATTGACGCCCTCATTCCCCGACGTTGTAAACCTCCTGTGCCGTTATGCTCTTGGTGAATCCCGGCTTAAATGCCTTCGCGCGCACAACCGTTGGGGCCGCAACCATAATCGGCTTTTCGTAGAGCAAATCCGCCGTCGTCGGCACGCTGCCATCCAGAGTGTAGCGGATGCTGGCGTCCGGTTCGCTGACTTTCAAGCTGACGTTCACCGGCTGGCGGTAGTTGCCACTGCGGGGAGACATTTCCGGCGGCGGTAAGACCCTGGGGCCGGGCAGGCTTTCGATCCACTCCCGCACCAGCGCGACGCCCGACCGGTCCATTTCGCTGTGCGCCAAGGGTGGCATTTTGGTGCCGTCGAGCCGGCTGATCCGCATGAGCAGGATGGAGCGCCAGATGTCGTTCAGGGCAATGGCCCGCGCGCCGTCAATGCCCTCATCAATCAGGATCGGCCCCCCGATCAAATTCTGTTTGGCGAGCGGCGTGTCGTAGCGCGCATCGAAGTTGGCGACGGTACCGTTGGGTCGATGACAATGCGCGCAATTGGCGTCGAGGTA
Source organism: Verrucomicrobiota bacterium (assembly GCA_025360895.1). GTDB lineage: Bacteria > Verrucomicrobiota > Verrucomicrobiia > Limisphaerales > JADLHS01 > JADLHS01. Next base: position 38,484 of record JANYBF010000286.1, on the reverse strand, counting down.
AGAGCGCGTCCGGTCTTCGAGGCTGCGCGCAAGGTCATCAGCGCGCGCCAGTTTTGGTAAGGTCGCCAGTTCGGTTTCTGACAATTCGGGTTCAAACAAGCCGATATGATTCCAAGCCCGTAATTGGTTGTCGCTGACCCCGGATGGGAAAGTTAAATGCCGGTTCAACTGCCGGGTCTTGACGCCGAGCACGCCGCCCGCCAGCGGCGTGTGGCAGGTGAGGCAATCCGAACGACTGGGATAGTACCAGTTTTGGGTGCGAACCCCGGTCACGGTTTTGATCAAAATCGTCTCCGTCAGATTTGTGGCCAGCAAATCCGCGTCGCGGTTGTCGGCCCGCCATTTGTAAGTGACGCCATAGACGCCGCCGGTGGCATCGCAAACGAGCAGTCGCGTTTCCAAACGGCGGGTCACGCCCGGCCGGGTTTCATCGGTGACCAGATTGAAGTCTTTCACAAAGACCGTGCCCGGCGGAAAAGTCCATTCGCCTTCGGGCTGGAATCCGATCTTCGTGCCGTTCGGCACGGACCCCCAGCGTGATTTCACCGCACCATCGGACCAGAACGGAACAAGTAGGTCATAGGGAATCAGGCTTTCGGAAACTATTAGTTTTTGGTCCTGCGTACGCTGGAAGGCACCGGTTTGGGAAAGCAACCTGGGAAACGGGCCTTCCGCACGATCCGGCATATTCAGGTACGCTTTTGCCGGCGGTCGGGAAATTAGTCCGTTCTGAGGGGCGCTTGCTTCACCGGCGCCAAACGATATCGCCGTAACCAGCGACCATCCGGCGCACAGCGCGCCGATGAAAAGACAACGGAGGGAAAAGCTTCGTCGGGGCGTCGGTTCCAACGTCAGATCACTTCTCACCAGTCTCAAGTTTGATTTTGACCGCGGTATCGAGTCCGGCGGCAAATTTGCGGATCGTTTTTTCAACTCCCGGCACCGGAGTATAGAGGTATTCGCCGGCCGGATAGCCCTGAAGTACGACATAATCGTAAAGCTTGACCGGCGGGCGCTTGGGAATGTCCGTGATTAGAACGGTGCCGATGCACGGGCCGGCCGGTTCGTTGCGCTCCAGCAGTTTCACATCACGACTCACCAATGCTCCGCCGGAGAAGACCCACGACTGATTAAACGGTGGCAACATGAGCGCCGTGTAACCACTGTCCACGATCAATCCTTCCGGCACAATTTTAATGACCCGGCCGCAGACACAACGGCGGCCGTTGATGCAGGCGGCGCGGATTTCAGCAGCGCGCTGATTGGAGGCAAGCGCTTGATTGGTTGACGAAGGGGCGTTGGTTTGGGCCGCCAACGGCAACAGAGCCGAGAAAAAAATAAGCAGGGATAATTTCATAGCGGGCCAAGCATCCAGACTTAAGGCAGTTCAACCGCCCGATAGAAACGGAACATGAAATTGGTCGCCTTCGGATCCACCAGATAAAACAAATTGGCGGCCGCCGTATTCGTGCCCAGCGGGACCCAGTTGATAAAGTTTGTTGTGGCTTGCAGGTAATAGCTTTTGCCAGCCGTGCCGGAGACTTGCATCTGAAACATATTGTTCGTGAAGAAGCCGCCGGAGGTGAATTCCAGGCCCGGTTGCAGGGTGAACTGGGCGGTGGCCGCAACACTCTTGGTGAAACCCGCCTTGAAAGCGTTGGCCATGATGGTGGCATTGCTGGTCAAATTGAAGGGACCGATGTAGTGGAACGAGTTGGTGCCCGGCAAGGACCCATCCATCGTGTAATACAGAGCGTCGCCGCCATTGGTGGATTGCAGCGAGATGCTGACCGAGCTGCTGAAGACGCCACCATTGGGGGCAATGGTGGGGGGCGCCAGCGCAGGCGTGCCCGCGAGGCTGTTGATCCACGCGGCCAGCACGGACATGGCGTTCGTATCCACGACATTTCTCGCCAGTGTCGGCATCTTCACGGTGGGATCGAGGCTGGCCGAACGCTGGTACAGAATCGAACGCCAGATGTCCTTGGGCACGACCACGCGGGCGTTGTCATAGCCCAGATCGCCTTTGGTGAGAATCCCGTTGATGATATTCTGGCTGGCCAACGGGGTGTCGTAGCGCGCGTCGAAGGTCGGACCGGAGCCGCCCGGGCGATGACACTGGGCGCAATTCGCGTCAAGATACGAACGGGAGCGTTCGTCCAGCGAAGCACTGAGATTGGTAAGCGAAGATAGTTTTGTATAACCAGCGATGGCCGCCTCGTTGATGGCCGGATTGAAAAGCCCAATCCGGTTCAACGTCCGAAGCTGATTGTCGGTGATGCCGGTGGTCGGATAAGTCAAATTGCCATTGAACTGCCGCGTATTCAGACCGAGCACATAGCTGGCCGCCGGCGTGTGGCATTGCAGGCATTCGGTGGAACTCGGATAATGCCAGACTTGGGTCCGCACGCCGCTGGCATTCGCGATGGCGATGTTTTCATCAAGTCCGGTGGTTAGTAGATCCGCTTCACTATTGTCGCTGCGCCATTTGTAGGTCACGCCGTAAACGGCCCCGACCGCATCCCGCACCAGCAGGCGGGTTTCGAGCCGGCGTTTCGCGCCGCTAACTTCGTTCGTGACGAGTTCGAAGTGTTTGACAAAAACCGTTCCGGCCGGAAACGACCATTCCCCCGTCGGGGCAAAGCCGACCTGTTCGCCCGGAGTGTACGGTGCGCCGCCATTCGGAACCACAAACCACCGGCTCTTCGAGGCCGCATCCGACCACAGCGGGGTGTTCACGTTGTAGGGAATCAACGCGCCAGCGGTCCAGAGGTTGGGAGTGTTGGTGAACGCCCCGGTTTGCGAAAGCAACGGCGGCAGCGTGCCGGCAAAGGTCGTCGGCATGTTCAGAAAGGCCGGCGCCACGCCCCGGCTCGTCAATCCGTAGGGCTGGCCCGTGCCGGCGCTCACGGTGATGTTAACTGGCGCGGAAGTTTTGCTGAGCCCGGATCCGTCCGTCGCAACGGCGGTCAAGGCGTAACTACCGGCGGCCAGACCGGTGGCCGTCACGGTGTACGGAATATTACTCACGCTGCCGACGAAGGCGCCGCCAACATAAAAGCTCACCCGATCCAAACTGTTATACTGGGCCGCGGCATCCGCTCCGATGGTTACACTGGCCGCTGCCGTATAGGTGGAATTGTTGGCCGGACTGTTCAGGATCACAACGGGAGGCGGGTTGGTGACGGGATAGAGCTGCGTCTGGGGGATGATGACTTTCGCAGTGGACGGGCTGCTCCAGGCAAGCGAGGCCACCGCCCCGCCGCCGTTTTCGTAGTAGTCCATCTGGATATTATATCGCTGCTGCTCCGCGAGGGGAATGGAACCACTCCATTCCGTCGGACCTTGGTCCACCCATTGATCAATCACCAACTGGCCGTTGATCCACAGCCGGACGCCATCGTCCGAGGTGGTGTAGAAGGTATAGGTTTCATTGAATTGTGGTTGCACAGCGCCGGTCCAGCGGGCGGTAAACTTATCCGCGCTGATGCTCGGATCCGGCGAGCTGTTGCCCCAGTCGAAATTAACGACCGAATCTGTCCGAACCAATGTCGGCGCGACGCTGAAACCCGGAGTCGTAAATGCGGCAGCGGTGACATTTGACCAGTACGCGCCCCGCAACCCCGTGCCCGTGCCAATGGCGGAGCTGTTCAGGAATGTGGCGCTGGCCACGCCGCTGTTGACAAAACCGGCCTTGACCGCAACGGCCTGAACAATGGCGCTGTTGAACAGCACAAACGGACTCGTGTACCGCAATGAATTGGTCGTCGGCACGGAGTTGTCCAAGGTGTAATAAATTGTCGTCCCGGGGGTCGCATCGGCGAGTGTGACTGTCACGGAGTTGGTAAACGTTCCGCCGTTCGGTGCGATGGTGGGCGTGGCCAGAAAAACACCATTGCCATAAACCGACAGCGAATATTGCGCCCCGACGTAAACTTTGCCGTTGGCAATTGTGGGCACGATAAATTTGACGCCGGAACCGGCGGCATCGCGCGCCGCGAGCTGGTCGCTGGCATAAAGTTTTTGCGCGAGATTGGTCGCATTATAGGCCCGCAAAACGCAGGGCGTGGCCGGACTTTGGCCCCCGGAATTGTAAATCGCCCAGGCAATGGCGTTGTTGGTCCCGTTGGCCGAAATGCTGACGGTGGCTCCGCCCTTATTGTCGTATGTGTCGGGCGTTTCGACCGGAGTCGTGTTGAATAATCCGTTGTTTATCGTGTAGGCGCCGATTTTTTTGTTTGAGTCGAAGAGATAGAGGGCGTTATTGAAAAAGGCCGGAGTCGTATTTCGATCACCACCGTAACCGCCATTAAAGAGTTGAACAATGTTATTGGGGCCGGCGGTGCCGTTGAAGCGGCCCATACTGTCCCGGTCCATCACATAAATGGGGGAGGTCTTGCCTCCACCCACTACCAAACGAGGATGAGCCACGCTGCCGGCCGAATCCGGCAGGATGATCGGTGCGCTGGAGCCGAGGTCCTGGTCCTGCTGGCTCAAGGCGACGGCGTTGGCCGGTGCAAAATAGTCCACCAGTTTAATTCCGTTGGTCGTGGAGAGTTTAAGCACGCTCATGGCGTAATTGTTCGTCGCGGTGACGTTGGTACCACCGTCGAACGTGCCATTGCCGGTCTGGAAATACAGATTGCCTTGCGCGTCCACCGACGGGCCGCCCCCGCCGTCCCAGAAGCCGCCGAGCCCACCGTTGGGGGTGGCGTTATAGACGCCGACTTGCTGGGTGACATTGGTTGCGTTGTAGGCAAGCATCCAACCATGATAAGGGCCATTATCGCCATGCGAGGCAAAGGCCATATAGACCACGCCGTTGAGCAACGTGAGCGCTGGCCGACAGTGTTCGCGCAGCGGATTCCACAGCACATGCCCCGCACCGTCGTTATCGCCGGTGCCAACGCCCGGATAATTGGTCGCGCCGATGATGCTGGGGCTGTTGAAGTTGGTGCGTTCGGTTCCGGTGGCCAGGTTGAGGGCATGCAGACGATGGACATAAACCGGGCCGGGCTCCTTGGTCTTGACTTCGACGTAAATCGTCCCTGTGACTGGATCAATGACCGGCGTGCTCGTGATCCCGACTTCCGGCGTGATATCGGTTGTGCCGACATCGCCGTTGGGAACGGTGGTGATCCCGGCCGCCGGGTTGATGAAACTGGTCTGCCAAAGCGGCGCGGCGTTGGCACCGGAATTGTCATCTGCATCGAAGGCATAAAGGCTGTTATGCTCCGTGGCGACGTAAACCACATTGTGAGTCCCTTTCCCGGGGACGTTCACGTTGGTCATGATCAGCGGCTGCGCATATACAAAGCCGTCCACCGCGTAAGAAAACACCCGGCCAAAACTGTTCGAGTTCACGTTGGCCAGCGTCAAAATCGTTTCGTTTGAGTTTACGCCCATGCGGGTGTTGTCGTTGTGATAGGTCAACACCGACACCAGTTGCTGCACAGCGTTGGTACCGACCGTGGTGAATGACAGGGAGGGAACCGCCCAAGTGGTGCCCGCCCCGTTCACGGCTTGAGCGATAAAGTAATAGGTCGTATTGGTGGCCAGCCCAAAAATAGTCTGCGCAAACGCTCCGGTTTGCCCGCCCACGGGAACGTTATTCGACCAGGCCGACTGGTTGGTACCACCGTTCACTGGTCCGTAGTAAAGGGTGACACTGGGCGTGTCACCACCCGTGGTCAAAACCTGTCCGTTCAATTTCGCCGAGCTTCCTTGAATGCTGGAGGCGGGAAGATTGGTGACGGTTGCCAAGGTTGGGGTCAGCGTGGTAAAAAATCTGGACGGCGTTGCCCAGGACGTTCCGGCCCCATTCACGGCTTTGGCGGTGAAATAATAAGTCGTGTTGAACGAAAGTCCGGAGAGGGCTTGCGTAAAGGAACCAGCCTGCGCCCCGACGACAATGCTCTGCGGCCAGTTGCCTACATTCGTTCCGCCGTCGGCCGGCCCGTAGTAAAGGGTGATCGTCGGAACATCGCCGCCGGTGGCCAGGACCTGACCGTTCACCACCGCCGCCGCAGTCTGGATGCCGGTCGCTGGAAGGTTGGTTACCACGGCCAGGGTGAAATTCGTTACCACACTGGCCGCCAGACCGCTGACCGCGTAGATGCCAGTCGAGCCAGCCCCCGCCGCTTGATCGAAGGTGAGGCTGGTCAGTGACTTGTTGGTCGCCCCAAACAGGCCATTCAGATCAATGGTCGTCTGGTAAAATCGGGGATCACCAGCGGGGCCGCCGGTGGTTGCTCCGCTGGTGAGGTCAATGCGGTCCATGCCTTGCAACGCAAAACCGGGGTTGAAAAACCAATCTTGCGCATTGTAGTTCGTGACGAATGAGCTGCCGTCGCTGAAATGCAAGGTGACATTCGGCGTACCACCGCCGCTGCCGGAATGAGCGATGAAGGCAATGCGCAGGTAGATAGTCGGTGCGGTCAGCGTGAGCGTTCCTGAGTTGATGCTGGTTTCACTGCTTAAAACCAAGGCGTTGTTGCCGGTGTAAGGCTGGAATTGAAAAGTGGTCCCATCGCCTAGGGCGCTGATGAAACTCCCCGTCACCGGCAGGCCATAGGTCGTGCCCGCCAAACCACTTTGATAAAAAGCCGTGTTCTCGCCGGGGTTGAATTCCAGCGCCGCGCTATCGTACGGGGGGCCGGCGGCGTTGCTCTCGATGATCACGTCCCGGTTGAAACCGGTGATGGCAATCGGTGTCATGTTCGCCGCATTCGCGGCAAACGTGAGAGTTATGGCCAGCGAAAATGCAAGGTGCCGTGATAGTTTCATATTTTTGTGGTCAATGCCTGCTACTCCTTACCATGGCTTCACGCAAAAGTCCCGGTAAATAATCGGTCCCTTGACTCTCCAAAGCATGAGTCACTGGCCCAGCCAGTTTGCCGTGATCGCGCGCAGCAAGTAAGTCGAGCCACTCGGGGAAGAATACCTGCTAACCGGAAATTTCACACCGCGCTCAAAACCCGAGCCGCCGAAGTGAGGCAGCCACGGAGTTTGTGAAATGTCCGGGCTGGAACAGCTTTGGCGCAAATTTTAATCTCCGGCGGCCATGGTCCACATGCCTTTCGGGTTGGTGGTCGTGCCGCTCCCGAGGGTTTCCGTAGTCTTGTGCAACCCCACATGCCCGTCGTGAAAGAGATAATTGAACCGCTTGGAATGCAGGCCGTAGGAAAGCGACCCATAGGTATTGCCGGTGGCACTGACGTTGGCAACCGGCGTGGTTTGAACACAGTCCTCACTCGCCCCAGACGGAACGGTCGGCCCGGGCCCGGCGCAAAAGGACGGCCAATCGTTGCCTGCCATGTTCCGGCCATTGGCCAGCTCGGCCAGCAGGATCGTGCCCGACTGATCTTTCACTTGCGAGACTTTGAAACCACGGGGTTCCCAATTGAAGGTCGCGGGGGCCGACCCACGCAGGTTGTAGAAAACTCCCACGCCCATAACCCCACTACTGGGCAAGGGGCCATTGGCCGTGGTCACCGTAAAGTTTGGGCCGGCCCAATTCATGGCGTACGAACGGCGCGCGGCATAATTATTCAGCCACGACTCGGCTTTCGGAAACTCGATCCGATCCGCCGGACAGCGAAGCACCCTGGGAGTGACATCGGGCGGGGTGACACCGAATAACAAATCCTGATCGCTGGCCCGCCCACCAATGTAACGGTGGATGTAATCGTCCCAAGTCAATTGATATTGAGAGTCGCCGGTCGAGTAAACCGTAGGGGGATACATCTCCTCGCGGTCCGAGGTAAACATGGTAAGTCCCAGACCTAGCTGTTTCAGGTTGGACATGCAGAGCGTGCGTTGGGCCCGGGCTTTGGCCTTGTTTAACGCGGGCAGGAGCATCGCCGCCAGAATGGCGATGATCGCAATCACGACCAGCAGTTCAATCAGGGTGAAACCGCGTGTGCCCCGGCGGGGGAATCCACGGTCGGCTGGCGACGCGGCAACGGAATTCATAAAATTTCTTATGGGTCCGGGCAAAGACTATATCCCAATGTCCACCGTGCAACAAGTTTCTGCCAAAAACCAACCGTGGGCAGCGCATCCGTGGACGCCACCGCCACAATATTGGCAGTGCGGCAATCCTCCGAAAACCTTGCCGGCTTCGCGAACTGGCCGACGAGCCACGCTTGAATTCGGCCAAGGTGACTTCGGTTGGAGATCGCTTGGATCAAGGTGCGTTGCCCGCCGGGAATATGGTAACAAACCCGACCTTGAGAAGCTGGCTACCATTAGATTATCCGCCTCCGCACGTCCGCATTTCCGTTACTTTTAAAAGTTAGACAAGAATCATCAAAACCTAAAAACAAAACTCTCAGAACCTATAAAACATCAATTAGACCAATAAAAAAGGAACATAACGAGAATTTTGAAAAAAATAGACACAAATTTGACAACCTGCGGAACGTGTACACCCTTTCCTCGGATTCGGGTGTCGCTATGCGGCAAGCCGAGCAAGAAAAATGAAACTCGAAAAGCAATTGCCGTTACGGGGAATCCGAGTTCCAGCCATTCGGTTTGGGCATCAGCGGAGCTTCGCGGTGGCGGTTCGAGTCCTGAACAAAACGAAAACCATAGTTACATTACAAAACCATGAAAACACTCCGTAATCTCATTCTCACTGCCTTGACGATTTCGACCTTGGCGTTGCCGATCGCCCAAGCAGCCGACTCGGCCGCACCGACCGGTGACATCATCGTCGTCGCATCCGGGGCTGGCAGTTTCAACACCCTAGTCGCTGCCGTGAAGGCCGCCGGCTTGGTCGAAACTCTGCAAGGGCCCGGGCCTTTCACGGTCTTCGCCCCAACTGACGAAGCTTTTGCCAAGTTACCCAAGGGCACGGTGGAAAGCCTGCTCAAGCCCGAGAACAAGGAAAAACTCGTTGCCATCCTGACCTACCATGTCGTCGCTGGCAAAGTCATGGCGGCGGACGTCAAGACGATGAAAACGAAGACGGTAAACGGTAAGGAACTGGACGTCAAAGTCACGGATGTCGGCGTCACCGTGAACGACGCCAATGTCATCAAGACCGACGTGGCGGCCAGCAATGGCGTCATTCATGTGATTGACAAGGTCGTGCTGCCAAACTGAACCCTTCGGGATGAGCGGAGCGCCTTTGGCGCTCCGCTTCGTCCCACCGGTAGCTCCAGCTAATCGCCTTGAAATAAAATGCCAGATTCGCAAATCGTCCGCTGCCATCAGGACTGCCGCCGTTTCTCCTAACACCCCACAACCTCTGCCAACTCACAAAACTCTTTATGTTCCAAAAAGTAGATTATTTTTTCCTGATTGCCGCCTTCGCTAGCTTCGTGGCCAGCGTGTCGCTCTGGTTTCTCGTAAACCGCGATTACGGCGTCTATGTCGGCCTCTGGGTCCCGAGCATTCTTATTCTCTGGGTTGGCGTGCGCGTGGCTCTGCTCGCCTGCGCTACCACCAAGATCAACCGGAGAAATTAACATGTTCAGTTATCTCTTTCCCATCTTCGCCTTCGGGCTGGTCATCACGGGAATTGTTTTCCTCGGCCTTCAGCAGGCCTCTGACTTGGCCAAGGATCTAACCGCCCGCAAGCGTGAAGGGGAGGAGAATGGCCAAAGCCCGGAACCCGGCGCGTTGGACCGCTACTCCCCTCCGGTCAAAGCGCCGGCCAGCGGAAGCCACCGATGAACCCATCTCCTCAGCATCCCTGCATCCTCATATTCGGAGCCAGTGGCGGCATCGGTTCAGCGTTGGCGCGGCAGTTGGCAGCGCGCGGTTGTCACCTGACTCTTGTTGCGCGAGATCAGGGCCGGCTGGCAGCTCTCGCCGACGAACTACACGCCGAGGCTTTCAGTTTGGACGCGACCGATTCGGCAGCCGTCGAGCGTTGCCTGGCTGAAGTCAGCGACAAACGTGGCCGCGTGGATGGCGTCGTTAATTGCGCCGGTTCGCTTCTGCTTAAGCCAGTACACTTGACGACGGACGCGGAGTGGGCAGCGGTGCTGGGGGCCAACTTGACCTCTTCGTTCCACATCCTGCGGTCCGCCACGGCGCGGATGATGAAGACCGGAGGCGGCGCGATCGTGCTGATGTCCTCAGCGGTCGCTCAGCGCGGTATGATCAACCACGAAGCCATCGCCGCTGCCAAAGCCGGGGTCGCCGGATTGGCGTTGTCGGCGGCGGCCACCTACGCGCGGTACAATATCAGAATCAATTGTGTCGCCCCCGGCCTGACGCGTACGCCGCTGACGGAGGCGCTCACGAAAACCGAAGCGGCGCTCAAAGTCTCCGCAGCATTGCATCCATTGGGGCGCATTGGCGAACCCGACGAGGTCGCCAGCGCCATCCGTTGGTTTCTCGCGCCCGACCAAAGCTGGGTGACGGGCCAGTTACTCGCGGTGGATGGCGGCTTGAGCAGTGTGCAACCGCGAACGGTCAGCAAGGAACAAGTCCCCAATTCCATCGCGCCGGATTCACCAACAAGAATTCATGCGCCTGAACCCGCAAATATCCCGGCGCCGACCCAATAACTTGCTTGTTCTTGTTGACTCCTCGCTTCTGCTATTTCCCGCTCACATCCACAGCCACCACGTCGCCGGCGGCGTTGCGGCAGTAGATTTTTCCATCGGCCAGCACGGGCGCACTCCAGCACAGGCCGCCGAGAACCTGCGCGCGAGAAATTGGTTTGAACGCGGTGGGCGTGGCGTCGGCCACCATTAACTCACCCTTTTCGCTCAGAACGATGAGCTTGCCGTCCGCCATCATCAACGAACCCTTGCCCACGGATTTATCCGACCACTTCACCTCGCCGGTATCGAGGACGAGACAGCGAAGCTGGTTGTCATCCACGCCATAAAGGTGGCCCTGCCAGAGAATGGAACTGTTGAACTGGTTGCGCATGTTCTTGTTCTCCCAAATCTTCTTCACGGGTTTCGCGCTCACGTCGAAGACGCCGCCGCCGTGATTGTAGCCGGAGGAAATGAACACCTTGCCCTCAGCAACAATCGGGTCGGCCGCGTTCACGTCGTAGCTGGTTTTCCACGGAAAGCGCCATAACTCCTTGCCGTCCTTCACGCCCAAAGCGACAACGTCCTGCTTGCTGGCAAACGTCACGGCGCGTTGCCCGGCGACATCAAATGGCACCGGCGTGGAATAGCCTGCTTCATCCGGTCCGGAACTCCAGACGATCTTCCCAGTTTTTGTGTCGAGCGCCGCACCCGCGGTGCCGACGTTGACCAAGGCGAGATCGCCTTCGATCAGCACCGACCCGGCAAAGCCCCAGGTGGGCATTTCAGCTTTCAAGTCCGCCATCAGATTTTTGGACCAGATCAAAGTCCCTTTGGCCGCGTCGAGGCAGTGAACCATCCCGCGCTTGCTGAGCGTGAAGACCCGGTCGCCCGCCACGGTGGGGGTGGCGCTGGGGCCGCCTTGGTAGTACTTGGCGTCGAGGGGGGCGGCGTAGGAATATTTCCATAGCTCCGCACCCGTGTTTGCGTCAAAACAAAAAACCGTATCCGCGTCGCTCGCGTTACCGGTGGTATAAGCGCGCCCCGCGCTAACGGCAAACGAGGCGAAGCCGATGCCGACTTTTGCCTTCCAAAGTTGTTTCAGTCCGCCCGCCGGCCATTTACTGGACCAGCCGGTTTCTTTCGAGATGCCATTATGGTCCGGCCCGCGAAACCACGGCCAGTCGGCGGCGCGGGCGGAAAGCGTAAACGCCAGCAACCCAATAATCGTAAGCGGATGAAAGGTTTTCATGCCGTCAGAGTTAGCCGAGGCCGGGTTGCGTGTCAACGAATCCAAGGGATCGTTGTGCCCGCCGCGTCCATCATGTTCGTAAGCCGATTGAGCGCATCGTACTGATACCGGAGGTCCGTGGTGCGGGGTGCCGTGAGTTGTCAAAACCAAGATCGCTCACGCTACGTCCGGTAACTCACCGTTTCTGGTTGTAAGCCCGTTGCGAATACTTCTGCGCCGTGAGTTCCGCCACCCGGGCGAGCAGCGGGCCGTCCGGCACAAACTCCCTCCATGCGGAGGATGGCGACGCCGAGGCGATCATTGCGTGTTCCCAATCGGCGCGGGCCACCTGGACCGGCGGCGGTTGCACGGAACCTTGAATCAGCAATCCAAGCCGGTTTCGCCGTTGAGCGGCCCCGGCAATTTTGCGTCCGTGCCAAAGCAGATCGTGTTTCTCGTGGCCGATAAAGCATTGGCCCGGCGCCGATTTTTTACAGCACGCCGCGAGTTCCGTTTCCGTGCCCGTGGCCGTGAAGGCGGCTTGAATCCAGGCGTGCGCACGCCGATAGCTTTCCTCCGCGCGTAGCGAATACCATTCGTGCCCAGTCGGAAATGCGAGGCTGTAAGTCCAATCGGCGTCATGCGGTACAACCCCGCCACCGGTCGGGCGTCGAATCAATGGGCGCAGCAATGTCACCGTCTCCACCTCGGAGAATTTTTGGAAATAACCGAATGTGGCCGCCGGCTCGGTCCAACCGTAAAAGCGTAGCACCGGTTGCCCCAGCCGCGGCAGGGCTTCCAGCAGCGCCTCATCAAACGCCATGTTGAAAGCAGGCGGGCAGGGGCCAGATTGCACAAGCAACCATTCGTTGCCTTTTAAAAGACTCACCAGAGGAGTATCGGGGCAGACGAGAAAGTGGGAAAGGACGTAACGCGGTATATTTTCCTCCGATGAGTTAGAGCCTCCTCACGTCGGCTGCTACGATAAACCAATACGCGGACACAGTTTCGCGATCTCGCATCCGGCGCAATCGGGCTTCCGGGACCCACACCGGCGGCGGCCATGCCAGATCAGCCAATGGCTGAACAACGTCCATTGCGCCGGCGGCACTAATGGCATTAATTCCTGCTCGATCTTGACCGCGTCCGACTCTGACGTAAGGGCAAGCCGATTCGCCAGCCTTGTGACGTGCGTATCCACCACGATACCGACGTTGATGCCGAAAGCATTGCCGAGCACGACGTTCGCCGTCTTGCGGCCCACCCCGTCGAGGGCGATGAGTTCCGCCATCGTGCGGGGGACTTCGCCATTGTGCTTATCCAGCAGCGCGCGGCAACAGGCCTGGATGTGCTTGGCCTTATTCCGGAAGAAGCCGGTGGTTCTGATGTTCTGCTCGATTTCGGTGAGTTCAGCGTTCGCAAAATCCTTAGCGCTTCGGTACCGCTTAAACAGTTCTGCCGTGACAAGGTTGACGCGCTTGTCCGTGCATTGGGCGGAGAGGATCGTGGCGATGAGCAGTTGGAGTGGGTTGCCAAAGTTGAGTTCGCAATGCGCGTCGGGATAGGCGGCTTGCAACCCGGCAAGAATCTTCCGGGTTCGCGCGGCCCGGGCAATGGCGGTTTCACGAGGCATGGCGGTGTAAAATCGCGGGTGACTTGGTCATTGTTAATTCTGCCAACTTCCAAGTCCGCGCATGTGAAAATTGCGCACCCATTTGTCGCATGAGCAATAAAAATCGCTAATTCGGCCGCGTCAGGCTTCGATCAAATTCAGTGGGCTGGCAAGCGAGAGTCGGGCGGCGAAACTACGGTTCCGTTACGCTAAAAACCGAGTTCCCAACGTTGTAGTAGCTAGCCCAAAACAAAAGCGCTCTGGCAGTGCTTGTATCACCACCAGAGCTAGACCCGAGTGAAAGGCCATCGTGAAACGAACAGTCACCCGCGTCCGCCGGAACTCTTCCACTAAACGGCCATTCAACAAGACCGGGACAAACCCGAACCACCACCCGGGGAACCCCCATGCCGGAGAGAATCCTAGTGTGGGTGATGCTAAACAGATTTTGATCCAGGCACAACGGGCAGCGGCCCGGTTTGCTTGAGCAAAAACTGGCGGTTGCGGGTCAATCCCATAGACTGCGTGAGAATGAGCGCCGAACCGGAAGTCCAACTGCTCGCCCGCTGTCGTCGCGGCGACGCGGCGGCGTGGGACGAGTTGTTCGATCGCCACTACGCGGCGGCGGGGCGTTTCATTTTCCAACTCGCGTCGGACTTCACGCGCGAGGACGTGGAGGAAGTGTGCCAGGAAGTGTTTCTCGCCGTCATCAAAAACCTCATTTTCTTTCAGGGCGACAGCCAGTTTCAGACCTGGCTCTTCCGCATCGCGGCCAACAAAGCACGGGACTATCGGGAGAAACAACACGCGGCCAAGCGCGGCGGCGGGCAGGTACCACTCTCGCTCCAGGCCGAAGATTCGGAGACCGGCCTCACGATTGATCCACCCAGCCAGTCGCCGGCGCCGGACGTGGAATTGTTGAACGTGGAGCGGGCTGAACTGGTGCGCGAGGCGCTGGATCAGATCGGCGAGCCGTGCCGCGAGATCATCGAACTGCGCTATTTCGGCGATTTGAGCTACGAAGAGCTGAGTACAGAATTGAAATTGAACCCCAAAACGGTCAGCTCGCGCTTGAGCAAATGCCTGGATAAACTGGAATTGATCGCGGCCAGAGTTTTTTCCGGGGAGAAATCCGGCGCGTTGCCGTCTAACCCGGTAAAGGGACATGGTCCCAAAGGGCTTTACGCCCGATAACTGCCAATGAACGACGATCGGCCAATTGAAAAACTGCTCCGCCGCTACGCGAAGAAACGTCGCGACGAAGCGGGGGCGCCGGTCGAAATGCACCCTGCCACCCGGCGGTTGTTGCAGGGCGAGGTCGCAAGCCAATTCAAAATTCAAAATTCAAAATTACAAAGGCCGGAGCTGCGGGAGGAGGGTCGCCGGCTTTTTAGTTTTGAATTTTTGACTCATAATTTTCCCAGGCTCGCGTGGGCGGTCCCGTTGTTCGCGCTGGTTGCCATCGGCTTGTGGTCATTGCTCGACCGGCCAGCGACCCAACAACTCGCGCTCGGCCCGGCGTCAGATCAAAAAGCAGCCGCAGCGTCAGAGTCTCAAGTCTCAAGTCCAAAGCCTAAAGCCGCCGATTCCGTCGCTGACGTTAGCCTCCAGACATCAGACTCAGAACTGGCGACCGACATAGCCCCGGCCCGGTCGTTAAATCAGCCGACACCCAGCCTCGCTGCCAATGGCATTGCGGGTGAGACCCGCCGCGCCGAACGGGCCCTGGCGTATGTCACCGCAACGAACCAGTCGGTGGCTGCACTTGCGGATGCGGCTGAAGCAAAAGGTAATTCAGCGCGCTATGGCCTCCGAGCTACGCAACCGGCGGATAAGTTGAACCTAACCAGTTCGGCGGCCCCGGCACCAAGCCCGTCGAGAGTCGTCAGCGTAGAACCGAGACCCAAAGTAACGTCGGCGCCTCGACCCTCGACCCTCGACCCTCGACTCCAATCGGCCGCACCCGTGCTGGAAGCGGCAAGCCCACCCGCATCCCTGGCGCGCAACGACAGCTTCGAGCGGGACCGGGCGCAATCCTATTCCCAGTCGTTTGCCAATCTTGCGCCGGAAGCGCTCAAGCAAAAAGTCGCCAAGGACTTTTCTGCCACGCCCGTTTCACCGGTGCTTGCGAATTTCCGCATCGAGCAAACGGGCCGGCAACTGCGGGTGGTGGATAGCGATGGCTCAACCTATGTTGGCGAGACGGATCTACCGCCAGCGATCCAGGCGGACACCGGCGGCAGCAAGAAGGAACAAGCGGTGCAGTCGTTCAAGAGCGGCGGCAAATTGAACCAACTTCCTACCGCGGCAACGTCCGTTCCCCAGCAGCAGGCGCAGAATAACTTCTACCGGGTTGCCGGCACGAATCGCACGCTAAATCAGAACGTCGTGTTTACGTGGAGTTTTGTGGAGATGACCAACCAGCCGGTCGAGGCGCAATCTGTCAAAGTCAGCAGTGACCTAAAAGAGGATTGGCAGAAGCTTCCGACGCAATTCCCGGCGCAGTTGCAGAATTCCTTCATCAACGGGCGCGCGCAATTCGAGACCGGCCAAGAAATCAAAATCAATGCCGTGCCGGTGGCTCGATAGGAACAGCGAATGGAAGTCCGAAATCAGAAGCCAGAGGCCAGACGTCGGAACACTTACCCACTAACCGCTGCTTCGGAAAAGACCGTTAGGTCATCCGGTCAAACCGGCGGCAGCTTCCACGGCGCGCGATAAGGTCGGCTGGCCCACTGGGCAACTTCGGCATCGCCCACCACTTCCTGTTTCTTCGGGTCCCAGCGAACTTTTTTGCCGGTACGAATGGCGATATTGCCCAGATGACAGACGGTGGCGGAGCGATGTCCGATTTCGACGTTGCAGATTGGGTCCTGGCGGCTCTTGATGCAGTCGAGCCAGTTCTGGTGATGATCCGTGCTGGCGTAAAGGCGGATCGCCTTGTCGTCCAACGGCTGGGTGAGGATATCGTCCGGAGTTGATTCGACATTGCCACGACTGACAAAGATGGTGCCGTGTTCACCTTCGAACGTAGTGCCGCCCCGGTACTTGTCGCTGCCGCCGTTGCACAGCACCACGGTGCCGTTGGCATATTTGTAAGCGACATCGAAGGTTTGCGGGGTTTCGTAGTATTTTTCCGGATTGTAAGTGGCGGCGCCTTCGATTTCCACGGGGCCACTGTCGTCCATGCCCAACCCCCATTGCGTGATGTCGAGGTGATGCGCGCCAAAATTGGTCATCTGGCCGCCGGAGTAATCCCAGAAAAAGCGGAACAGATAGAAAACGTGATTCTGGTTGTAGGGCCGCTGCGGTGCCGGACCCAGCCACAGGTCATAATCCAGTCCCGCCGGCGGTTGGCTGTCAGGAATGACCGGCGGCTTGGTGGCCCGTTCCAAATAATTCACTTCCGGCAGACCCACCTTGACCGTCTTTATTTTTCCGAGGCGACCGGAGCGGACATATTCGCAGCCCGTGAGGAACTTGGCATCCGAACGTTGCTGACTGCCCGTCTGGAAGACGCGTTTGGTGCGGCGCACCGCATCCACCAATACACGCCCCTCGTCAATGAAGAGCGTAAGTGGTTTCTCGCAATACACGTCCTTGCCGGCCTCGCACGCGTGGAGCGCCGGCAACGTGTGCCAGTGATCGGGCGTACTGATGAGGACGGCGTCAATGGATTTGTCCTCGAGCATCTTCCGATAGTCGCCAAACACGGCACAGGGCCGGCCATTGGCTTTCTCAACGCGCTCCTTGGCGGTTTGTGCACGGGTCTGATCCACGTCGCACACTGCAACGGCGTTCTTCATCAGCGCCTGAAGATTGCTGTTGCCCTGCCCGCCCGTGCCGATGAACCCGACGCGAATGAATTCACTGGGATTCTGGCCGGTGGCGGCTTTGGTGCGATTCAGAAAGATATTCGGGCCGGCAACGCCAAGGCCGGCGAGGAGAGCAACGTTGCGGGTAGCGCGCAGAAAATCGCGCCGGGAAACGGCAGTGGGGTTCGGGCTTGGAGGGGTTTGACTCGTTTTCATAATTCGAGATGCTTTCGATTCTCAGGCAAACTGCGGAACTTCAAAGCCCTTCTGCCATCTGCCCCCCCAACGAATGACTGTCACCGTGGTTTTTCCCAATGAATTGTCGGCGCGTTAGTTTCATCTTCGGTTTTGGGTTGGCGTTAATGAGATCACGTATTCTTCGAGGTTGGGATAATCGTTGTCAATCGCATCCGATGTTCTCCTTGCGGACATTCCTTTCCAGAAAGGGGGCTTGACACCGGCTGAGTGCGCCCCACAATGCTCCCTCGTCAACCCGTGTAGCAATAAACTCAGCCTATGACAACCATCACAAATACGACCTGCTTCCAGCGGTGCTGTTGTGCGACCCTGATCGGCCTTGCGGCCGCAAATGCTCAGGCCGTTACCATCGACGGTTATTACACCAGCCCACGGGTGTTTAACGACAACCCGCTCTCAACGCTCACAATCACGCCCGCAGCGCCAATCAATGCCAATCCGGCGACGATTACGATCAACGATCAGTTCACCGGAGCTTTCAGCGGTGCCAATCGGCATGACATGCTGGCCTCGGGCGATGGCGGGTTAACGGCCTATAACTTCGGTATTGACGACAGCTTTATCTTCACGACGCGACTCACGCTGACCGACGGTTTCAATGCTCCTCGAAAAGAGGCTGGCATCCGCATCAATAGCCCAATCACGGGCGAGATGCTGTTTCTAGTCAACTCCGATGCCGGCGAGATCGTCACTTTCGGTGGTCCGTTCCACAGCTTTGGCAACAATGGCAGTAGCAACGGTTATACGCCCGGCACTTCCATTCTCCTTGGCATCAAGCAAATTGCTGGTGGCGATGGTATCGGTGGCATCCCGGACACCATTGAGTTCTTTATTGATAATGGTGCCGGCGTCGTAACTACCGGTCCGCTGGTGTGGTCGAACCTGGAAGGCGGACCGCTTAATTTCCAACTGGGGGTTTACGCGCAAGGGGGCGCCAACGCCAACGGCGACTTTATTAATGCGGTGTTCACCGATACGACTTACACTGTGATTCCCGAGCCTGGCACGTTCACCTTGGTAGGGATGGGGTTATTTGGCCTGTTAGCCTTCCGCCGCAAGCGTTAGTCCGCATCAAGTCAGAAAGGAACAGCCGGTTAAAACTCAACGGGACACTCGCAAGTGAGCGAGTGTCTTTTTTTTGATGAGGCCGCTGACCGGTTTACGGATAACCGAGCTGGAAAACACGGTAGAATCTTTGGGGCACAGCGAACGGCACGGTAGCGGTGGCGGGCGGACCGCCATCGGTCCAGCTTGTGGCAAGGCCGGGGGCGATTAATTCGCCAGTTGGCGATGCCAGCCAGGTGTCAAGGTCAGGGGAATACTCCACCTGATAAGTGCGGCCCGCTTGAGAGTCCCAAGCCAGGTTGAAAGAGTTTTGTTCGGGCTGAACCTGTAATCTGGGTGGTGCGAAGGCCAGCGGGACAAAACCCGCCCGTTGCAAACCACGTTGCACCTCCTCATTCCGCATGAAGAGCCGCCAGACGCGCTGCGTGCGATAATTCTCAATCATGATGACGATGGGACCTTGATCAATTCCCAGCTCATCGGGGCCATACCATTGCTGGCCCAAGTTAAACGCGTCGCGAAAGCCATAAGCCGTCCAGATGTTTTTTCGGTAGCTGTAGAATTGGCGCAAGGCGGGCAAAGAGTACTCAGGTGTGAACGCGATTGATCCTCCCGCCGCAGTGGGAGCAATTGTCCCATCATCATTTTCCGCCGGCGGGGCCCCGCGCGCAGCGTAGCCCGTGGGCCCGTCACAGGCAGTCAATCCCCAGACATTGCTGCCATAGCCGACGTGGCTCAGTGGGTTGGCCACGCAGTACGCCCGCTGAGCCAGCGTCGCCCGCCGCGAGTTCTGGAAGTAGGTGCTGTTGTGGCTGTTCATGTAGGCATCCGCCAGATGGCGAAAGTCTATCCAGCAATGGGAGTATTGGTGCCCGAACAAAGGAGGAAACGGAACAAAAGCCTGACCGTAATTTGTGGCCCAAGTATAGCCGCTGGTCCAACGACTCCACGCCGAAACGGGCAAGGGATTGGTCGCGGCGCCCAAGCCGAGACAGTAGAGGTGCATCCCTTCGTTATAGCCAACCCAATTGTTCGCGATAAAATTTCCGGGTGGGAACCAGCCCATTGACACAACGTTCGTCCCTTGGGCCATCCAATTCCAATCCAAGCGATTAAATATTGTGTCCGCCATCGTCCGAATGGTGGTTTCATCGGTGTTGGTGCCGGCAAAATACTGTTTGGCGTAGAGGATTCCCGCCAGCAACAAGGTCGTATCAATGGACGACAGCTCCGAGGCGGGCGAGCGCAAGGCCGTGTTCATATCCAGAAAATGATAGAACCAACCCTTGTACCCAATCGTCCCCGAGGTATTGGTGCCTTGTGGTCCTTGGAGAAAGGTGTTCAAGGTCGTCAGCACCCGCGCCACGCCCTGCGTTCTCGAGATCCAGCCGTGATCAATGCCAATCCCGATGGCGGTCAGTCCAAACCCCACCGCCGCGATACTGCAAGGGGAACCGGTCGCGCTCCGATCCGGAACCAAGCCATTGCTCGGATTCGCCAGGTACCAAAAGTAATCGAAGTTGCACTGCTGAACGTAATCAAGGAATTCATCATCACTCGCAAAGACCTGCGGCACGGCAGCCAAGGTAGCCGAAGGGAGACTCTCCTGCGCGGTCGTGGTCACTGCGGTGACTTGGTAGAAGTTCGTCTGCCCATTTACCACGCCCACACTGAGATCACAGAAACCCGCCGATGACACCAAGTTTGGACTTTGCACGACGAATGGCCCGTCACTGCTGGGCGAACGATAAACACGATAGCCTGAAAGATTGGGTTCACTATTCCGATCCCAATGCAAGACGATGCTGCGATCCCCGGTCCGGCTGACCAGTCCGATTGGAGCTTCGATGGCGACTGCGGTGAGAACCGTGAACGTCAGTAAGAGCATCTGGCAGGCAAGCGTGCGTTTCATATCTGATCAGGGCTAACTGGACTTTAAGCGGTCACTGCCGACGGGTCCGTTTAACGGCCACCGGGCCGGCACGGCAACCCACAGGTACGTCCCCCGCCGATTTAGGGTGCGACGACCTGGTAGAACCGTCCGGTTGGGGTCGCTGGGTCATTCACGGGTTTGACCGTTCCATCACCGATCACGGTGGTTAGGAGCACCCAATTGCCCGCCGTCAAATTAGCCCGATAAAATACCCGATAGATCACGCCGGACTGGGTCGGAAAGGAAATGACCACATTGTTGCCCGAGCGACCCGCCGACAAGGAGACGCCGGTGGTAGGTACCAGCATGAAGTAATTCGGATTGCTGTTGCCGGTGGTTGCCACCCGCAGCGTGCCGAGACCGTTTAACTTTACTACGACCGGCGCGGCCAGCCCGTCATCCGTCAACGGCACCCAATCATAAACGTTGTACCCACGTCCAACAATGCCCCAGCGACCAAGCCGCTTGGTCACTTGACCAGTCGTTCCGGCCCCGCTGATGACCTGGTCCAGATACATCGAGTAGCCGTCCAGGCCAGAAAACCGCCCATACACATAGAAGTTGCCCGTCGGATAAACTCTTGTGTAGTTGGCCCAGTCGCCGTTTCCAAACCAAGTCAGGTCATAGTCAAACGCACCCACATTGATGAAGACATCGCGCAACGTATCTTTGGTAAGGTCTTCGGGAATGCCGCCGCCGTCGGCCCGATACTTGAACTGCTCAGGGACAAAAGGGCTGTGTTGGAAGTCAATGTTGGTAGTGGCCCCCAGTCCTGAATACGCCTCCGGCTCCCAAACACTAACGTAATGCCCGCCTTCAAAGTCGAAATCCTCCGCTTCCACCATGAAGTTACCTTGGCTGAAAGTATCGAAGCGGTTCGTCACGCTGATGCCGTGACCGAGGGAATTGGTCACGGTAATAATTGCCGTGTGCGGCGCGTTGGGCAGGATCCCGGGGTAAACCACATTTCTCGTCGTCGTTGAGCCGGTAATGACCAAGCTGGCGGAAACGTCGCTGCCGTCCAGGTTCACCTTGATCCCGCTGGGAGGGAAGGTGGCGCCAGTCGTGGTCACTGTAAAACTAAGCGCGTTGGTGGGCTCAAACGGCTGCGTGCCGGTGGGATAAAGGTTGCTCAACTGCGGCAAATCTATTTGGGCCGCGACGAGCATGAAAAAGCCCGGCAAGAGGTTGCCGCCGCTGGTGACGCGCAGGGTTTCCTTGCCGCTGAGGATCACATTCGCGAGGAAGCCGTTGGTGTCCTTGAGATAGACGTTGTCAAAAGTGCTCCACCCGCGACCGTTGGCAATCGTGAAAGTGCCCAAATCCGTGGTGGTCAAGTCGTTGGTGTTCACCTTGCTCAATGTCAGCGTTCCCGAAAGCCCGACATCGGTTGCGAGGCGGGCGATGATCCAGTTGGTGCTGCTTGGCCAGTCGCGGGTGTAATTCACCCACTCGCTGAAGTTGAACGGGTCAATTCGGTAATCGAGCCGGCCGGCAACGAAAAGGTTCTTGCGCAAATAGTCGCCCGAAACCGAGGTGGCCATCAGATCATCCGGGCGGTATTGGTGGCTGCCGCCGGCATTCAAGTTGTGCTCGTCCACCCCTTCCACGCCTACTTTTCCGAAGTAGCAGTTGGGATTGCCAGCGGTGCTGCAGAGTTCGGGATTGTTGAGGTACATTCCGCTGTCAAAATCAAAGTCTTCCGCCTCCCACAGGTCCGTGACCGGTTCGATGCCAACCCAGGTGGTTTCGAAGTAGGTGCTCGCACTCGCCGTGAAGTTGAAGCTGTCCGTAACCGTAATGGACGCCGTGTAAGTCAGGTTGGATTGGAGCCCAGAATAAGCCACGTTCTTGTTCGAAGTGGAACCGCTGATCACCAAGCTGCTGGAGACATTCACCCCATTCACCACCAGTTGAATGCCGCTGTTGTTGATCGTAAAACCGCTCGGCGAGCTGGCGTTGAAGGTGATGCCGTCACTGGGATTGACGAAGATCAGGTTGAGCGGGAAAAGGCTGCTGATCACCGGCGGGATCGGCCCGCTTACTTGGTCCAGGATGGCATCGTCGAAATGAGCGGAGCCGCCTTGCGTCCCAGCCTGACTATACGCATATCGGTACCGAACCGTCGCCGTTCCGATCGGCGCCACAATTTGGCTTACCGAACCAGTCGCGGCGTAGGTTGGATAATTCAGGTCTCCGGGCGGAAGGGGCGCAGAAATATCACATACCTGTGTCACCGTGTATTTCAGCCAGGTATCCATTCCCGCTGCCGCAGTGAAATTATCGGACTCGTACAACGCGAGCAGGTTGCTGCTGGCCCCAAAGAAAGAAACCTCCACCCAAGTCATGCAATCCGCCTCTAATGTATCGCCGCTCTTCGTAAACATCCATCCGCTGGCTTGGTAAACTGAGCCGGGCGCGCTGCTGAAACTTTGCGACAAACCGGCCACATTGGTTTGGCTCGCGACATACGCCGCGCCCCATTGTTTCCAACTGACCCCGCCAGAATGCGCTGGCTCTTGAACCCAATAATTGCCGGCAGGTTGGGCGTTGGTGGGGGCAAAACGTTTCCAACCCACGGGGATGACATGACCGCTGCCGTTCTCGAAGCCAGGGTTAACCAGCAGATTGGCGGCCCCAGCCGGACCGGCAGCCAGCATCAAGGCTGCGGCCAAGGCCAAGCATGTTAAGTTTAGAGACAGAAATTTCATTTTTGCGTTTTGGTTCCGAGAAAACGGACTATTGCTCAATGCGGAGTTCATGGCCGTAGATTTTTATTTTCCTAGTGCGTTTTCACGAAAGTAGGCTGACTCCACTATTGCCTGCGAAGCCGGGTTGTCAACGCAAACATCTCAATTCGACGCGACCGCTTCCAAGTCTGTAAGCTTCCGGCCCCAGTGCAGTTCTTATCCGAATCCATTCGGAAGACTTGATAACGCAAAGGGGCAAAGGGACGAAGGCGCAAAGAACAAGAAATCCGCCGAACGGGCATCACTGGCTGGTGTGGGTCAGGCGGTCGTGCCTTCTTTTGCCGTTTGCCGGCCCAGCTTGGCGTCTTCGCACCTTTGCGCCGTTGCGTTGCATTCCGACCGCATCATTCCGTATTGCGGGCCATCGCCCATCTGCCTTGGCGTAAAGTTCATAACTCCGGGGCCTATGATCACAATTCCAATCCGCCGCCGCTTGAACTTCTGAACTTTGTTTCAGGAGCGCGTTCGATTTTCCGAACGCCGGGGCGGACTGGGATATCAAGTTGACGCTCCGGTGTGACTCTGGCATCTCTGACGCCATAACTATGGACCTGACAACTTCGTCCGCCGCTGCCGTATGAGAGTCAGATATAACCTCAACCGGATTTTGAAGCCGTTGATCGGCTACGAAATCACCAAAGTCGAGTTTGGTCACCATCTCTGGTCAGATGTGAAAACGGTCCTTGCCTCCGGCGAAATCAAAACCGTTTTCGATGTGGGTGCCAATGAAGGCCAAAGCGCGCGGGAATTTCTGCGGCATTTCCCGCAAGCCCGAATTTTCAGTTTTGAACCCACGCCGGCCACGTTTCAAAAATTGAGCCGTTTTGCCGGAGACCAGCCGCGGCTGACCGCGGTCAACCAGGCCCTGGGCGAAGCCCCTGGCCGGGTGGCCTTCAACGAAAACGCATTTCACCAGACCAATTCGATTTTGTCGGCGAACCCGCAGAGCCAGGAGTATCTGGGGCCGGCGGTCATTGACTGCCAGCGGAAGATCGAGGTCGAGATAACGACGCTCGACGCGTTCTGTCAGCAGACGCCCGTGGCCGGCATTGATCTCCTGAAAATGGATGTACAGGGCTTTGAACTGTTTGTGCTGAAGGGCGCGCAAGAATTTCTATCCGCCCACAAAATTGGCTGCATCGTCCTGGAAGTCAGTTTCATCTCGCTTTACGAAAATCAGGCGACGCTGCAAGACCTGATTACGCTGCTGGCAAAGTATCAGTATGACTTGATGGGCTTTTATGATTTTGCCCACTCGGCACAGAATCGTCTCATGTGGTGTGAAATGATGTTTGCCCCGCACCGTTGAAACTGACCCGGGCCGGGCGGCCCGGGGACATTCACGAATGTGGATGCATCCCCAACAACCACTGGAGCCGCCGCCGCGGGTACCGAAACCAGATGCGGTTCAACAACGAAAGTCGCTCCCCCATTGTCATCGGCATGGCTTTCGCGGCGGCCGGCGCCCACCAATTGTTGGGACCGGTGCGTTTGAGGAGCTTGTACCCCGCGCGCCGCATGTAAAAGAAGAGGTCCAAAGTTTCCATGTGGTCTTCGAGCAAAACCAAGGCGGGACGGCGTTGTTGCAGATTTAGTCCACGCAACACCTCGATTTCCATCCCCTCCGTATCGATGGACAATAAATCCACCTGCGGTGCGCGCAGTTCTTCCAGAATGTTATCGAGCGTCCGCACCCTGACTTTGATCCGCCCCGCGAGTGGTAGCTCCTTGTTTTCCTCACCCAGGTAAGACCAGACGTCGGACTGGGCCACGTTCAGGTTGGCTTCGCCAACCTGCGCCGGGGCGCCCGCCGCCGCTTCACAGATGAGACTGTTCTTGCGGATTGCGCGGAGTTTTTCGCAACACGCCGGCAACGGCTCGACCAGGATTCCCTTCCATCCGCGTTGCTCCAACAACCAGGTCTGACTCAGTTCGGTGGGATGATTGGCCCCGACCTCGACAAAAAAGCCGTCAGTCTTGTGGCCGAAATAATCCCAAGCGAGTATGTCCTCGTGGTTTTGCGCATAGCTTTCAAGTGATGGCCCGCTGGTCATGTTGCCAACATCAAATTCCAAGCAGCGAACGGAGTCAAGCGCGCGACGCGGTGCGGGTGTGACAGAAAGTGAGGGTCAATTTTTGGTCCAATAGGTATTCCAGCATTGATTGGCGCGGGCGGTGCGCAATGTGATCAGCGCTTGCGCGTTGGTCTCTTTCCACCAAGCCCCTGAAAGCTTGAGGCGTTTTTGAATCAGATGCCGGTGGGTGCTTTCGATTTCACCGGAGCCCATCGGAAGTTGGCGTTGGCGGGCGCTTTGATAATCGAGGTGGAATTTCCTTTGGTCGAGGTAGCGATGGGCGGCACGAACCGGAGTCTCCTGCGGGCCATGCTCCGGTTCGCGGTGAGGTCCCAGGCTGCGCAGCACTTTGGCCACTTGGTGGTTCAAGAGCCGCCCTTGCTGCCGCCGCAACCAGCCCCGGGCTTTTTTCTCTCCCACGATGGCCTTGGCCGCCCGCGCCAGGTATTCACGGACATGGTAAAAGTCCAAAAGGTATTCGCCCTGGGGCGCAAAGTTCTCCTGAAACTTTTCCAGAATCCAAGGCGCGCCATCCCCCACGCCGTGGACGTGGGTCTTGCCATTCAAACCCGCGTAGCGGGCCGTCTGTGCCCAGAGCAAGGAACAACTTTCCAAACTTCCCAGCGTCGCCCCGTAAAGCCGGCTCTCCCGGCCCACAGCTCGGGCGCAACAGACCCGCACTTCCCGCCACGCCAGGGTTTTGCCCTTGCGCTTGTCCCCGCTTTTGGCGGGTTGAACCACCGGAATCAGACTGCCGTCCATTTGGGTGACGATCGTTTTGGCAACCGCCGCCGCCTTGGGCTCGATGGCGCCAATGGCTTTGCCATGGTGGAGGGTCTGCTGCCGGATGGCCTCGGAGTGGATGCGGATGCCATAATGCTCCGCCAATCTTTGGGACGCCCGTTGGAAAGACTCTTCGGCCCCAAAGTCCGTCATCGCTCGCTGGAGCTTCAAGGAGTAGCCCCGGTGACCCAGGCCCAAGGCCTGGCAGAAGGGCCGCAAGCGTCGCCCGCGCCGTCCCAAGCGCAGCACTTGCTCCTCAATCCCGATCCCGCCCAACGTCGTGAACCAAACTACTTTTTTTTAATGTCCGCAATCGCCTCGGGATGTTCCTGGCGCGCACGGCCCGCGAGCGCATCGGCTTTGGTCTGCGCGACCGTGCCCAAGAGTTCCTGACCCAACAACCGAATCGCTTGAACCACGCGCTCTTCGACCGCGTCCAGCGAGCCACCGCGGGCAATCAGGTCATCGCGCAGATCGGCCATTGGGTGCAGGCGTTCCCGCAGAATCGGATCGTGGGCGAAGCGCTCGTCCAAACTCTGCACGCGTACGGAAGAATGTTCATCGTTCATGAACCACTGCAAATATACAAAATCCTTCCAAGGAGCCAGGGATAAATCACTTGCGCATCAACAATGCTGACCCGCACTTTCTGTCACACCCACGCGGTGCCGACCGCTACTGTCGCCGGCCCCAATTTCTCTTCGTGGCGGACAAATCTTCTCCCGCGCACAAAGCCTCAAACCTGGGTCCAGACCGTGTCGTAAGCTAAATCAGCATGAATGCGGTACCCGTTCTCACGCAGATAGGCAGATTTCGCTTCATCATCCGGATTCTTCTCAGTGATGATGACGCGCGGGTGATATCGTGTCAGATTCGCGCCGCGAAGCACCGGAAAATCGTGGCCTTCGGTGTCAATCCCCAAACCTTAGCGGAGCGGGAGGGCGCGATTTTTTGGCGAGCGAGTGGCTGGCTTGAGGGTGAGATACGAGGCGGAGGCGCGGTGGCGCCTCTGCGATTTCGGGTTTGAGACCGGTGTGCAGGCCGTTTCCGGGATTTTTTTGCCGATGCGGTACACACCGCTCTTGTCGCCGCAGTTTCATGGGGGCGATTGGCGCGCGTTGTTTTTGATTGGGTGGCGTTTAGCCGGATGCCTTCACCGGCACCGCGCCGTTCCACCAACGTTGCTGCCAGTCCGTCCACCATCCCAGCCAACTGGCGGGCACTTCCACGCGCGCCACCAACCACCGCGCGTGCCGAACTAATGTCGCCGGCAACCGGATGATCTGGCGCAGCATCGTTTTGACCTGCCAGCGCTGGCACTCCTCCGGCAGGCACAGCAGTTTTACCGTGACCAACAGATTGTAGGCCAGCGCCGCAATCGCGTAGAACATCGCGTTGGCATTCAACTCTGCGCACGGCGGATGATGCAGGTCCAAGCCGCGCAGCACTTCCTTGAGCAACTGCTCCTTCTCGCCTTTGAGTTTGTGCCGCGCGAAGATCGCCACCGCATCGGGCCGCGTGCCTTCGCACGCCAGGAAGCGGTAACTCCAGAACATTTCCTCCTCTTTGCGAAACCGCACCGTTGCAAACGTGAAGGTCGCGGCGCTCTCGGCGGGCGTGTGCCGGATCAAACAGTGTTGCTCCGTCATCGCCGTGCCATCGCGCCACTGGGATGGGACGACCTGTCCCCACGCGCTCTCAGGTTGTTCGCTCGCCGTGCGTTCCAGCGCGCTGCTCCATTTGTTGTAACTCACGCTCCAATGCGTGAAGCCCGCGCCGCTGATCCCTGTGAGATACTTGACCGCACTCGAACCGCTGTCGGCCAGAAAATCACTCTCTCCCCCAGCCCACAACGACGCTGCCGCGCCAGCATTTCCGGCAACGCGTCGCTCACATCGCCCGGGCTGCCCAGGTGTCCGTCCGCCAGCCACGGCCCGAACCAGCAGGTTTGCCACGACAACGCCACGTCGCCGTTGTAGTTCATCTTCGCCCCTTCAAACTTTTTGCCGGTGACCTCCAGTTGCGTGTCGTCGAAGAACACCTCGGCACGGCCCGAGTATTTCCAACGCCCGGCCTCGGCACGTTGGGCCGCCCACACGATGAACTCATGGATCAAGTTCCAGAAGGCGCGAATGCTTTCCGGTGTTTGCGCCCGCAACCATTCGCCCAGCGTGGTTTCATCGGCAAAGCCGTCCATGCGCGCCAGCCGGCGGGCCGGCGAATCCTCCTCCAGCCGCTCCGCATCGGCCAGCGAAACGCCGCTCGCCGCGAAACAATAGAGGAACTGGGCGACGATGGCATCCGGGCCGAAACCGCTGCCCTGGCGTTTGCGGGGATCAATCAGGCGCAGGCGGCGGAGACTGCCCCACAGATCGAACTGTTGCGCCATCGCTTCGATGGCGGCAAACCGCCCAACACCGACTGGCGTTGAGAAGCGACGAACTGGAATTTGATCTTGGGCGAACCTTTATGAATGGCAGGCATGCGGCCATGTCAGCATACCTACGGAAAAGGTTCCAGCTCAAACTGCGCCTCAAAGCGACTTTTTTTCACCCACAGGTGCATCCCCTGAACTCTTCGCTAAGGTTTGGGGAGTCAATGGTAAGCAACTCAAAATCTCGCGGGATGTCGAACTCATCCAGGAGCGTCTCCAGCCGATGAACTTTGACGCGAACCGCCTGGCCCGGCGCACGAGCGGGCTCCTTGAGACCACCGGCACTTTCGCCGATAAACGAAGGCCGCCACCCTCGTCCTCCGCGTACGTCTGCAGCTCCAGATCCCCGTCCCGATCAGAACAGGCGGCATTCAGCAAGGTCACCGGCTCCCGCTTTCGGTGAAGCTGCCTTGCCTTGTGGAAGGCGGCAGGATGCGGTTCGATCAGCAGTGCCCGCCAACCTCGGGCAATGAACGGGTAGGAATTGGAGCTGTAAAAACCGTCGTTGGCCCCCACGTCCACCACGGTGCGCTCGAGGCCCGCGCGTCCAAGCAAAAGCGGACCGAGGGTCGAGAATTGCCCATGCCAGGTGGAATCCCGGTAAAGGAGAAATCGAATCCAATGTTTCAGTTTCATTGACCGCGCCAGATTTGTCCCGAGGTTTGGGTATGAGCCGGGCGCGTCGTCACATCCACGGCAAGAGCAAGAACAAAGAACATGCGTTGAATTCGCGCGCGGATACTGATTTCATCGCGCTGCGACAGAGGGTTAGCACGTTGTGCGTGTTCGCGGCAGGCGCGGATTCTCAGGCGCGACGCCGTTTTACCACAGCCCGGTTTCGCTTTTGACGACGGATGGAGGCTTGCGGTAGCGTGCATTGCTGATGAACAATCCGGACGCTGTGTCCCAGATCAACATTGATTTCACTGACTTCGGCCACGTCCAACCGAAGGAGAGCTATTATTTCTTTAACCTGCTTCGGGAACGGTTCCCCGTACGGGTAACGGACGATCCGGATTTCCTAATCTATTCGCATAACTCGAATGTTCATAGGCTCTATACCTGCAAAAAAATTTTTTGGACCAGTGAGGTGTACGCCCCCAACTGGCGCGAATGTGACTACGCGCTAACCCATCACCTCCTGGACGACCCGCGTCACTTGCGCCTCCCGCTCTACGCCAACTGGGTGCAGGCCGAAGACTTGGTGAGATCGCCGGACGAAGCCGAAGAGTGGTTTCCCCGGAAAACCAAATTTTGCTGCTTCTTCTCGAGCTATTTGAATCGTAAAACCGAACACCGGGGGCAATTTTTTCACCTGCTCTCACGCTATAAGCGCGTGGATGCCGGCGGCAAAGCACTGAACAACCTCGGCTTTGTTGTACCATTCGATCCGCAGGCCAAATTGGAGTTTCTGACGCCATACAAGTTTTACATGGCGTTCGAGAACGAATCCGTTCCCGGCTACACTACGGAAAAAATTGCCGAAGCCATGAGTGCGCGGTGTATTCCAATCTACTGGGGTAATCCGCGGGTGGTGGAGGAGTTCAACCCGAAGAGTTTCATCAATGCCAACGATTTCCCATCGCTGGCGGCACTGGCCGCCCAGGTCGCCGACGTGGATCGCAACGATGCCCTTTACCTCCAGTACCTGCGCGAACCGTATTTCAAAGCCAACCGGCCGAACGAGTATTTTGACCCTAACCGGATTCGGGATTTTTTTGGCCGGATTTTTGCCGACCCCACGCCGCCGCTGGCGGCACGAGAAAGACGGTGGTTCCGGCGGTGGATGCTAGTGAAACGTAATGCACCCCACCGGATGCGCCTGCGGAGCGCAATTAGCGATGGTCCCTCGTCGTTGAGTAGCAAGAAAGTGGATTTTTATTGAGACGCGTGGCGCCCGGCGGCGGCGATCCGATGGCCGTTGGCCGGGGCAGATTGAGTTCCGTAGTCAGGTGAGCGCGTCGGTTACATCGAAGGTGTGCTGATCCTCGGCCACCTTTTCCGCCAACACCACATTGCTTGGCCGCAAAGAAGGGAAGAACTCTCCGAGCACATCCTTGAAACTGAACTTGAGCCGTTTGTATCGGTAGCGTTTGTCCT
This sequence comes from Verrucomicrobiota bacterium, assembly GCA_025360895.1. Classification (GTDB taxonomy): domain Bacteria; phylum Verrucomicrobiota; class Verrucomicrobiia; order Limisphaerales; family JADLHS01; genus JADLHS01. The sequence goes on along the minus strand of JANYBF010000286.1, from coordinate 7,929 downwards.
CCTGGTAAAAGTAGTGACGCCGAATCTTGAAGCCCATGGGTTCCAGCAACTCGAACAGCTCCGCCTTGGAGTATTCCCGCCAGTGCAAACCCACAATCATATTCTGGCGCAGGTCGAGCTGCTGGTAGAACTGCTCGACCGACGCCTGAATGGTTTCGCCCCGCAACAGCCGTAACCGGTTGCCGGCTGAGAGCTGGTTCGGCACGGTCAGGTAAAGCAGCCCCCCGGGCTTCATCACACGATTGATTTCCTTGACCACCGGCAGCGGATTGAAGTTCAGGTGTTCGAGCGTCTCGCACATGATGACGAAATCGAAATGCGCGTCCGGGTAAGGAAAATGATGGCGCTTCAAATTGGCTGCAACGCACTCGATGCCGGCCCGCTGATAACGCTCCTGTAAGCGCGGATTGTTTTGAAACTCGGGGATGTCCTGAGCCGTCACCTGAAAACCCACTTTCCGCAGGGCGAAACAAAGCACGCCGAGAAAGGAGCCAATCTCCAGCACGCGCACTTCCGAGGGCTTCCGTTGGGATCGCTCCGCGAGAATTTGCTCGAGTTCTTTGAGTGTCCGCACGTACTGCGGGCTCAGTATCTCGAGATAGCGCCGCTCGCCCGCCCCCGTCCCTGCCACGGCGGACAACAAATCCACCGGATTGGCGTTGATGTCGCTGACGATATCCCGCACCAATTCCTCGGGCGCCGGCCAAGATGATTTGCCAACCGGTTTCAATTCAGAAGACATGGGCAGCATTAAGCCGCGCCCGGACGCTGGCGGCAAGTCCTTTTCCCCAAGCTTGCTCATTTTTCATTTCCAAAAAGAAGTTGATAAAATGCGGCTACCTTCCTCGTGTTTACCTCCTGTGAAAAACCAGCGCTCACTTTACGGTTTAATTCAGCGCGCGCCTCTTTACTCACGCTCTGGAACGTCAGCGCGCGCATTGCTTCCGCCAAGGCGTTGATGTCCTCCGGCGGGACGAGTTGACCATAAGCACCTGCGGTAACCGCCTCCGGAATGCCGTCCAGGGCGGAGGCAATCACCGGCTTGCCGCACGCCTGCGCCTCCAGCACCACCCCCGGAAAGGCCTCCGTGCCGATTTGCGGATGCACCAGGCAATCCAGCGCATTCATCCCGGCGGGCATGTCGGCGCATTGGCCCGTCAACCAGGCCTTGCCCGCCAAACCCAGCCGCTGAATGTCGGCGCGCAAAACATCCTCCATGCTCCCCCGCCCCACGATCAGAAAGCGGGTGCGCGGCAATTGCGGGTGAATCTTCGCCGCCGCCTGGAGAAATTCGCGTTGCCCTTTCCCGCGCGGTAGTTGGTAACCGCCCACGACGCCAAACGCGAAATGCTCCGGCTCAAGCCCCCATGTGCGCCGCTGCGCAGAAGCTTCCAGCGGGCGAAAACGTTCGGTGTCAATGCCGCCGTGAATGACGTGAATTTTGCGGTGGTCGCCGCGCATGGGCGGTCGGCGGCGGCGCTCCGGTTCGGGCGAATCTGGTTCATAAACACCTTCGCGCAACACGCGGGCGACAAAGTTCGAAACGGCGATAAGCGCGTCGCATTGGCCCAGCAAGAAAAGGCGGCTAAACCACGAACTCGGACTTTTGGCCAGATGCCGCGTAAGAACAATTTTTGGTCGCCGGCCGGAGAGCCGCACCGCCAGCACCGTCGGCCAAAGGTCGCTTCCGTGGTGGCCGTGGACAATTTGGATTTTTTCACGCCGGATGAACCGCGCGACGTCGAGCATGAAGCGCAGTTTAAGCGGCCCCTCCGGCGGCGTGGCGTGAAAAGGGATCCCGAGATCGCGGATGATTTTAGAAAACTCGCGTTCCGCTGGCCCGGTCAACCAAACTTGGTGGCCGAGTCGTTGCAAGCCGTGGGCGAGCTTGACGCACTGGTCGTCCGTGCCTCCGCCGGTGAGCTGCGAGTTGAGATGCAGCACCCGGAGGGGAAAGGCTGTGGTGTCGGCGATGGGGGTCACATGGTTTTTGCTGGGAGGTGCTGAGCCAGCCCGTGTTCGCAACGGGTCGCGCCCTCGTGTTGCGTTGCCTCCAGCAACCGGTCGTTGGCGCTCAGGTTGCCCCGGCTCGCGGGCGGATGCCACAAATGATAGCACAGCGCCCAACCGCGAACGTCGCGCCGCCGCCGCCCGCTGTTCATCAACCGCAGGGCCAGCTCCGAATCCTCCCGGCCCCAGCCGATGAAGGTCTCGTTGTAGCCATTGACGCGAACCAGGTCCTGGCGCCAGATCCCGAGGTTGCAACCGCGAATGCCGTTCAAGTCATGGCGGACCCGGCGCAGCGGACGCGGCCAGTGAAATGCGTGTTTCCAGCCGCTGAGTTGCCCCGACCGCAATGCGCGGAAACGGTCGGTGGCAAAATCATTTTTCCCAAACCATTCCGCCGCGCGCTGCCCGATCAAGGCCCGGTGGCCCTGCACGAAAAACCCATCAATGGCCAGCGCCTGATGGTCGGTCACAAAGCGGGGATGCGGCACCGTGTCACCATCGAGGAATACCAGATAATCGCTGCGGACCCGGGCGATGGCCGCGTTGAGAATGCGAGCACGGCGAAAGCCTTCGTTCTTTTGCCAGACATGTTCGGCACGAAATGATTGGCCGCCAGCCCATTGTTCGAACACCGCACGGGTCTCGCCACCGGAGCCATCGTCGGCCAGCAAAACTTCATCGGGCCGCCGCGTCTGGCGCGCGACCGCCGCCAAAACCCGCCCCAAGTATTCGGGCTGGTTGAACGTGTTGATAATGAGTGCCAGTGAGCCAGCGGGCTTCATGGTGAAGTCGGCTTTGGAAGTTTGGCTTCGGACACCAGCGCATATCGGGTGAGCGTGGAGAAGGCGCTGAGTCCCGCGATGTAGAAGCCCGGCCAGCCGTCGAGAAAGCCCAACCGCAGGAAGTAAGCGCGCAGAAATCGCCACGGCGGTCGTACCGCCAGCTCGAAAAAGCCGGTGGCCTTGCCCGCGGCAAGGCGGCGCTTTACGAAATCGGAATGGTAGGGCGCAATCTTGGCAATCTGGCGGGCGATGCTTTCATTGCTAAAATGCAACAAGTCCGAATGCAGGCGGCCAACCAGTCCCCGGACCTCGAGGTGCGCATGCGGCTCTTCGCCGGCCCAGTGCGCTGTTCCGGTTCGATACAGACGCAACACCCGGTCGGGATACCAATCGCCATGCCGAATCCAGCGCCCACAATAATAAGTACACCGTGGAAATTCATACGCGGCCCGCCGCCCATCAGTCTGCCCGACGACTTGGCGAATCTCGGCGGCCAGTGCGGGCGGTACAACTTCGTCCGCATCCAGATTTAGCAACCAGGCTCCGGTGCATTTTTCGGCCGCTGAATTCTTCTGTCCGATAAAACCTTTCCACGGTTCGCGAAATACTTTCGCGCCGAAGCCCCGGGCAATTTCCTCCGGACCGTCGCGGACATCTTCATTCAGCACGATGATGATTTCGCCCGCCCAGGCAGCCACGCTTTCGAGCGCCCGGCCAATCCGATGGGCCTCGGCGCCAGAAACCATGCAAACGGAGACGGACTGTGATTTTTGCATCGTCATCAACGCGTCTTTGAGATTAGCTGTGCCATTGAATAATGTCAGCGCCGCCCGCCAGTTTTTACCGCGAGTCAGGTAACGCCCGCAAAATCATTGTGGTGGATTTTGGTTTTTTGGGCGACACAATTCATCTCGTCCCGGCTTTGCGGGAGATCAGCCACCACTATCCCCAAGCTGAATTACACGTCTTGACGACGCCCGTTGGCGAAGCCGTGCTCCAACTGGTGCCAGGCGTGCAGCGGGCGTGGCCTGTGGAACTTGATCCCCGCCAGCGCACGTTGCGGCAGCAATGGGATACCGTCCGGGCGCTGCGGCGCGAGCGCTTTGATCTCGCGTTCAATTTCAGTGGCGCAGATCGGACGATTATTTGGACAGCCTTGACCGGGGCGCGGCAGCGCGTGGCGCAGGCCGCCGGACGCAAACATTTCTGGAATGCGTGGCTCATTCCCAACTGGGTGCCGCCGCCGCCGTCAGGGCTGCCGGTGTTTGAACAGCGCCGACAAGTCCTGGCCGCCTGCGGTTTGCGGCTCGCATCGCCCCGGTGGGATTTGTCGCTGCCGGAAGCAGCCAGTCGAAAGGCAGAATCGCTCGTGGCTGCTGGCGCCATTCATCTCTCAATCTGTGCGAGCAGTCCGCTAAAAGAATGGCCGTTGGAAAACTGGATCGAATTTGTGCAGCGCTTACTCGCGATCAATCCCCAATTGCAAATCATTGCCACGGGCAGCAACCAGCCACGGGAGCAGGAGCGGTTGCGGGCGTTGGCGGCAAAAGTCCGGAGTGGAAGTTTGAAGACCCTGATCGGTTTGAGCATCGCCGAATTAGCGGCGGTGGTACAACGCTGTCGGTTGCATGTGGGCGCGGATTCCGGGGTGCTGCATCTGGCTGTGGCCGTGGGCCGGCCAACGATCTCATTGTTTCGGGCTTACCATGACGCAAACGCGTGGATGCCCGCCGGGGCAACCCATCGTGTGTTCAGCGTGCCGTGCGTTTGCGTGAACCGGCGCGAGCCGCCATGCGCAACGGCCCAACGAGCCGATTGTCTTGCCCGACTGGCAGTCAATGAAATCGAGGCAGCGGTGAACGCGGTGTTAGGCAAAACGCTTGAACCACCGCTGGCCCCGAGCCAAATTTCAGCGTGAAGGATTTTTTGCCATGGACGAAATAGCCCGGCTCAAAGACGCCACGATTGTGATTCCGGTTCACAACCAACTACGCTTCACGCGGCAATGTCTGGACAGTCTCAACGCCGCCGGTTATGCGGATGCCATGATCGTCGTGGTCAACAATGCTTCCACGGACGGCACGGCGGAATTTCTCGAAACCCGCCCCACACTGCGCGTGATCACCAACCGGGAAAACCGCGCATGCGCCGCCGCTTGGAATCAAGGTTTTCAAGCCAGCACGACTCCGTGGACAGTGTTTTTGAACAACGATACCGTGTCGCCGCCCGGCTGGCTGGAAAGCCTGATTGCTTTTGCGGAAAAAGACAGCCTGGCCGTTGCCAGTCCGGCCATGGGCGAAGGCGAGCTGGATTATGCGTTGCACCCTTTCGCCCGGGAGTTCACGGCGCAGATGAAAACCGTCACCCGCCGGGGCCGGGCTTCCGGCGCGTGTTTCATCGTGGCGCGCGACGTGTTTGCGAGCACCGGCAGTTTTGACGAAAATTTCACCAAAGGGGGTTATGAGGACGACGATTTTTTTTGGCGCGTGCGGGCCGCCGGTTTCAAGCTGGCGACGGGGGGCAACGCCTACATCCATCATTTCGGCAGCGTGACGCGAACAGCGGTGGTGGCCGAGCGGGGATCGCACCGCGCCGAAACGACCGGCTACTTCCGCCGGAAGTGGAAATTAAACTGGGCGCAGCGACGGTGGATACGCTTGCGGCAAAAATTAATTGAAACGTGGTGGGTGTGGAACGAACGATTGCGCCATGGCCACACCTTGCGGGAACACCGGCAAGGCGGAAAACTGTTTTTTCGATAGCGTAGCATGTCTGCCCCAAAAGTCAGCTTGCTGGTGCCGGTCTATAACGGTGAAAAATTTCTGGCGGAATGTTTGGATTCCGTCCGCACGCAGGATTTCCCGGACATGGAAATTCTGATTGCGGACGATGCCTCCACCGATGGCAGCAGGGCGCTCATCCAGCGTTACGCGACGGAAAACCGCCGCATCCGCTGGTGGAAAAACGAACGCAATCTGGGGCTGGCGGCGAATTTCAATCGCTGCCTCCATGAAGCAAAAGGCGAATACATCAAATATGTCTTGCAGGATGACAAGCTGCTTTCGCCCGCAGCGGTGCGGCGCATGGTGGAAATGTTGGATGATCACCCGGAAGCCTCCCTGGTGGGATCAGCGTCGCAAATCTTGGACGAACATTCACGGGTGACCGAGGTGCGCGATCACTTTCGGCCCGGCGTGATGGACGGCCGGCAGACAATCATCCATTGTCTGGAACAGGCCAACCTGATTGGCGAGCCGTCGGTGGTGATGTTCCGGCGGGCGCAGGCGACGCGGGGATTTGAAACCCATCTGCCCCAACTGTTGGACTTGGACATGTGGTTTCACCTTTTGGAACAAGGCCAATTCGCCTATCTAGCCGAACCATTGTGTGCCTTTCGCCATCATGCCGATCAGCAGACGAACGTGAATCGCCGGAGCAGCGTTAATGATGGACTGCTCCTGATCACCAACTGGTATGCCAAGCCGTGGGTGGCGGCAGCCATGACGCGGCAGGCGTTTTTCAAGCAGATTTTCAGCTTGCGCAGAAATTATGGCGCGCAAGTTGAACCGTTGACCCGGGAGATGATGCATTCGCTTGGCCTGGGCTGGTATGCCTTGTTCTGGGTGTGGCGGAAAATAACCCGTCCGATTGAAAAATTAAAACGCCACTTGGGAATGTATTTACTCGCCTGCCGCCACGTTCCAACGCGTCTTCCCAAACCTGAGTCTTCACCCAGTCAGCACCCGGATCCCGGAGCCTAGCGCAGTTGTCCCAACGAAAGGCATCCGGTCCGTCCGGGCAAGATTTCTGGTGAAAAATTTTGCGTCGTCGATAATCGTCCCACGCCGGCCCGAGTAATTTCAATCAGGCTTGATCAACGTCGCAAACAGATGCCCCATCGTTTTATGCACGGCCCCTTTTGCCGCTTCGGCGCGGGTTGTAAAGTAGTCTGGGGGTAACCGCATGACCATGGCCTGCTGGGCGACAAGCTGCGACCACGAAGCCAGTTTGAAATCAGCCCCGAGTCCCACGATGTCGAGGAAGCCTTCTGCTTTAGCCACCGCAATAGGTCCGAACAAGTGGGGAATGCCAAAGGAAAAAGCGGTGATATTACCATGCATGCTGGTGCCGACAAACAGCTTGCAAGCGGCGATTACCGAAATCATGGCCCGGATCGAGTGCGTATTGATGCAGGTCAGCGCGCCGCCGGATTGTTCGGCGAGCTGCTGAAGAAAAAAGTCGTCGCCGTGGCAATAACCCGTTGGCAAAAGAATGATTTCGGCCCCCAGTTTCTTTTTCAACGCGGTTAATTGTTGCAACAATTCCAGCGCCTTCTCCGGCGGCTGCGGGCATGACTGAAAACAGATGATATCCTTTGTCGTGTCAACGCCGTGGCTGGCAAGCAAGGCAAGTCCTTTTACCCGCTCTTGGTCCTGGTTGAAGAAATCGCTTAAGGTGACGATCAGATCGGGGGCAACCTCAATGTCCCGACTCACCCCGGCTTCCCGCAACTTGTCCCGGGACGGGGCATCACGCACATAAACAAACGCCGCCGCTTCAAAGGCCGCCCGGATGGCCCGGAACTTGGGCGAAGGGAAACTAAACGGCACCCCACAGGAACAATACACAATGGAGCCGAAGTTGGCGTGGTTTGCGTTATCCAAAATAAAGGGCGCAATGAGACTGTAGCCCATGAACCGTTTGATAAACTCATTTCTTAAATGCTGCCGTCCAAAGTATTTTTTCTTAATCCGGAACCAGAAAGGCGGACGGGCGCGGTCTTCAAAAATTGAATCATAGTGGGTGGCCAAGGTATCCGCGTCGGTCCGGAGGACATCTCCGCCGCCAATGACCAGGCCGGATATGCGCCGCCTGCGAGATTTGATAACCTGATTGATTCCTCGGACGTCAAAGCCGGCCGCGCAAGGCGCTGGCCCCGGGAAAAAACTTAAAGGAACAATGGCCGAGCCGATTCCGTGCTGCTCGGCTAACTTTCGAAAAATAATTGGATAGAGCAGATCGCCAAAATTTTCCACATCGCAGGTGCAAAGCTGTCCGATCATATCAGCCAGTCACCTTGATATTTCCCCCTCAAATCTGTGAAGCGAATCATTTGGGGAAATGGCTTTTACTGCCG